>DATEAY010000052.1 GCA_035288105.1 Candidatus Babeliales bacterium | reverse complement strand
AGGAAAAATACCTGAGGAAGAAAATTGGCAATATATGCCAATTTCTCAAGAACATCTCGCTGAAATTGCTAGAAAGTCTGATATTTTTTATCTCTGTGTCTACGAAAAAGGTGCGTATGCAGAAGATCATGATCCTGCTTGCTGCATACGAGTAATTCAGACGATTATTGATCGTGATGGTCGTAGCACTTCTGTTCAGTTAGAAGACCCTGACAAAAAAATAGTTCAAAGAATGTATTGGAATGTGCCATCTATGAGATCAATGATGTGCTATGGGTTTAGTTCATTCATTACCCTGTGTCGGTTAGGTTGGTTGCAAAGATGTGGACAGTTTTTGAGTGGTATGTGGTAAATAACAACGAGCTAGAATTTCATTGTGTTGTTATTCTTTTATATTTTTCCCAAACGGTCCATCATGTGGTGATCCCGGTCTATTCTTATCGTTGTTATTAATTTTTGTTTCATGGTAATGTGCACCATACTCATCAACTTTGTACATAGGAATTGCAAATTCAATACCATGTTCTTTAAATGCTTTTGCAATGAGCAGACGAATATCACTGCCAATATCCCACATTTCAAGAGTGTATGCAGAACTAATAAAGCAGCGCACCATAAATTCATACCCAAATTCGCTAAAATTGGACAAACGAATAATGGAACGCGGATTTTTAAGTACATTAGCATGTTCTTCAACTGCTGCTTGTAGAATGGCTTTCACTGTAGAAGCGTCTTCTTTGTAATACACAAAGAGCGTAATATCATTGACTGCGATAAAATTACGGACATAGTTCCAGTTTTCAATTGGTTTACTCACTACGTATGAGTTTGGAACAATAATAGTTGTGCTATTTTTTCTGCGCAACACAACAGATCGTGGGGTAATTTTACGTACAACACCCAATGTTTCAGCATCAATTTGGACATAATCACCAATTTTAATTGGTCGTTGTACCAAAATAATAAAATAAGAAATAAAATCACTAATTGGGTCTTTGAGGTACAAACTAATACCAAATGCTAACGCGATAAACATCTTACCAATGAGTGAGCCAAGACCAACACTGTTAAATGCAAAGAACGTTGCAATAATAATAACAATGTACTGTATAATACTGGTAACAGTGTGTTGTACGCCAGATTCGACTAGTAATAAATCAAAGACACGTGCGAGTACATATTGTTTGAGTGAATAAGCAACAGCAAAGCCGCCCAAAATAAATGCAATAATTTTGAGTAAAGACATTGTTGTAATAGGGTGTGTGGTTCCTTCAAGCAGCAGAGGCACCTGTAACCATTCTCTAAAATCGGTAATGGCAACACCAAGTCCCCAAATTTTTGCAGTACCAATAAATCCAATAAATCCTAGTATTACAAACGATGCAATAATAACCAAACCAAAGCAGGTTTTTGCGTATGAAAATCGTTCGCGAATGATTGCATCTTCTTGGGTAAAAAATAACATCGATGTTGCTGTTTTTACAAAATCATGGAGTAACGACAATATTTTGATGAGGATGATCATGTAAATGGAGCCCGAAAGCAGATAGAGGACCAATCGCCCAAATCCAACATACGGGTTGCTCATGATGATAATGGCGACTACAAAAAATAAAATCAGATAATAATAATGATCAACATGTGCTTGCACCCATCGCCAAAAATCAGAATAATCGGGAATAATACCCATAATTTGTTCTTTAGTGATCAGGAGAATCAGTGAAATTTGTAAAATAATAAAGTTCACTGCAAGCAAAATGTTGGAGAGCTCTGATCGTAAATAAATAGGAGAAAGCATAAATGCTTGGCGGAAGAAGAAAATGATAATGGTGAGATAAATTAATGTTGAAAATACAAGTTCAAATCGACGCTGAAAATCTTCAGAAAGTAAAACATGCTTGTATTGACTATTCATGTACATGAGTAGCCTCATAAACCGATGAGAAAGGTACAAAAGATACGGAATTGAACAAAGATAAAAGAGTATCGAAAGATACGTATCAGGGATCATGATACAGAGTAGCCATATCGTCAGCCAGACAAAAATACCGTGACTAAATGCACAGATAAATGTTACTAACGTACCAAGAATAAATTTTCCCATACTTACCAGAATGCCGTAATCACCGTGTTGTATAAGTAATATAGTGATGATTTTCGCTTGATATTTTCTTAAGAAAAGGAGTGCGCAAATGAGACCAAAAAAGGTGAGTAACAAAAGAAGCACATCAAGAGGATGAGAAAAACCTTCCCACACATGAATGATAAATATTTTGCTATTAAATTTTGCCAGGTAGATACGAATATCATTAAAGAATGCTTTGGTATCAGAAATGATATTTTTGACTCCCTCAAGCGTGATTGCGTAGGCTGGACGGTACCATATGGTACTCGCTTGCAGTTCATTGCTAATGAAATCTGTTAATATGACCGTACTATTGATTTCGGAGATTATTCCTGAGTATGTACCCGTCAATTTTCCTAGAATATCAATTTGTTTTTTGAGTGCCCTATCAGCGCGCAATAAGTATGTAGTGAATTGATTATATTCTTTGGATTTATTTTTAAAGATAATATCAGTTTGTTTTTCTGCTTCTTCGCGAAATGTGTTTAATCTATCAAGGATTTTTTTTACTTGATTCAGGGCATTGGCAACAGCGTTTATTTTTGCTTGGACTGCTTTGATAGTATCTTCGTCGATTTTCTTTTTTATTTCGTATTCAGTACGTTCTTTCGCAATTTCTTCTTCTGTTAAAAAGCCTCGTGTTGAAATTTTATGATAGGTTTTTTTCGCTTCGGTTCTTATTTTTTTATAATTAAATTTTTCTTCTTCAAGGGTTATATGCGCATCGAGTAAATCTTTTTCTTTAGCATATAAAAAAGCTTCTGAATTTAATGCGCCGATATGTACAAATCCAACGTAAGAATCGGATGTTTGCTTTGGTTTTTTTGTCCATTCATCAATTTCACTGCCCAAGGGAATAGAAAGTTGTTTACTGAGCTCATTAAGCTCTCGGTCTTTATTTTTTTGAGCAAGAACAATTTTTTCACGATCATGACGCAATGAATCTTTATGGGAAAAATAAATTTTTTGTTCTTTTGCCAACTCTTCTTCCGCGAGCGTTACGTCTGCTTCACTCACATGAATAGCTGATTTAACGACACGTAACTGTTTTTTAAAGAGATCAAGATGAGCTCTGGCTAAAAATAATTGAAATTCTATCGATTTCATCTGATAGGTAATTTCTTTAAGTCGCATATCAGCAAGTTGTTTTTTATATTTATAAAGATGGTCTTCTAGTTTAATGATTTCTTTTTCATGTTCAGAATCTCCACCAAGGGCGCTGTTCATTGCAATGGCGTCGGCAAAAGATTTAATATCTTGTTGTCGTTTTTCGTATTCCTCTTGTAAAGCTATTGTGATCCGTTTTCTACTGTCTTTTTCAACACGGATGCTTTTTTCTTGGTCAATGAGCTGCATAACTTGTTGTTCGGAGGCCAAAAGACGTTCATTGAGAGATTGAAGATCATCAAAAGAATAGTATGGGCGTTCGCTCAATTTATTCTTTTTTCTGAATGATTCAAATTGCTGGTCTTCAATAAAAGATTGTAACTGTGCGATAATATCTGTGACAAGTGAATGAGTGTCATCTTGTGTGCGTTGAGTATCTTTTAAGACTTGCTCTGATTCTTTGAGTATGAGCTGTTGTTTAATTAAAAAATCATCTTCGGGATTCTTTTGAAGCTCGCTTTCTACATTGGCAAGTAATGTTTTAACCTCGTCTATTTGTCGGGAAATCTTTTCAGCAAAGGCTTTATTAGAACTGGTAAGTTCGAGTTGTTCTTTGGTGAACTCGTCTAATAACTTCTGTTTTTCCTCAACTACTCCAACAAAAAATTTTTGATTGGTGTCAGTTTTGACAAATTGCTTTAAGAAATCTCCGCAATAAAGAGAGGTATTTATCGAAATAAGTAGAAGATATATATAACCCGATTTTGCATTCCACAAAAATCTTTTTACTAAATTCTTTACTGGGGTCCCCATGTGAAAAGCATTGGAGCATGGGGTAAAGGTTTTTTGTATTATTTTCATATTGCCCTGTTATGTGCTAAAAAATGAACTGTCTTAAATTCATTAACATATGGATGCTGCCAAACGCAACACCATAGCCATCTATCCAACTCTTTTTCATCTAGAGTGTTGATTGTCATGTGGGAGAGCTGCTTTATATCAATCGTATTGAGTTGTGTAATCAGTTTTGTGCGTACTTCATTAATTTCTGGTACGCTGCCCATACTTGTCAGTAATTTTAATAAAAAAAATTTTTTAGATTGTGTTGTCATGTCTCTATGTTCAGTTGAATATAAAAATGCAAGAAGATCAAATACTTCTTTTGAGCAATTGCCTACGTGGGTAAAATAGTAAATTAATTCAAGTACGTGGTGAAAAAAAAGCATATCAGTTTGCGCTAGAGAAAGAGGAATATATACGAGTGTGCTATCGCTGATGAAGTGCATGGAACCTTTTTGGCGCATGTTGTACGTAATAAGAGCTCCCGTTGATAAAGAAGTGGCTGTGGTAACACATTCAATTTTTCCCTGAATTTTATCCAGGATTATTATTTTGTATGGTGAAAGCTCATTTTTTTTTAAAATAATGCCGACAGAATCCAAAAACATGCCCATGCTCCTTATGTGTCTAGCCCCATGTCCCATTTAATTATACACGAGGACCCCGGCGTAGAGAAGTGGAGCATGGGGATTACTATTTGTGACATTGTGTGTCTGGCAAACTTTATAATTTATAACAGGCGTCAAAAATATGAATATCTTTTTTTATGGATAAAAAATATGCTAAGTTGAATTTATGAAAAAAAACAATCATTGTTTTTTCTTATTAGAATATTAGGGGGTTGGTATGAAAAAGTATAATTTGATTTGTTTATATCTTTTATTATTCGGTCTTTTTTTAATGCAAAGAACAATTCTCGCACGTAATACTCGGCCGCCACGATTGACAGTTGTCTTGGTTGTTGATCAGTTTGCGCATCATTATATTGATAAGTTATATCCTCATTTTAAGTATGGTCTTAAATATCTCATTGATCATGGTGTTTATTTTACCAATGCCAATTATCCAACCGGACAACCAGGCACTGCCACTGGGCATGCTGGCATTAATACCGGAACATGCGCAGATGCACATGGTTTTCCAAGTAACACATGGTATGAAAATGGAAAAAAGGTTGCATGTGATGATGATAATTCTGGTAATGCACAAGTACTTGCGCCGAAGGGAGTATATGATTATGGTAAATCGGCGCATCGATTGATGGTTGATGGGTTGTCCGATCAATGTGTTCTGCAGACAGAACCACGCAGCGCATTTACTGTGTATAGTATTTCTGGAAAAAGTCGTTCAGCAATTGCCACTGCAAGTAAATTAGGTAAGCCATTGTGGATTGATTGTCATTCAGGGCGTTTTACCTCAAGTAAAGCTTATTTTGATACGCTACCAGATTGGGTGCAACTATTTAATAGCAATAATAATCTCAATGAACTTGGTTCAATCACGTGGCAGCGTATGTATCAAAAAAGTCCGTATGCATATCAATTTTTTAATATTAATAATTATGAGTATACCCGCTCAAAAGAAACAATGCTCAACACTCCTCTTGCTGTGCCAGATGTATCTCATCCTAATAACCCATATCATTTATTTGAAAAAACACCGCAAGCAAACCAATATATTCTTGATTGTTCGCTTGAATGTATCAGAAATCATGTCAGCAGAAAACACAGAGACCGTTTATTATTATGGGTATGTCTAAGTCCGCTTGATAAAGTTGCTCATCAGTACGGTCCCAATAGTATGGAAGCGATTGATATGATTTATCATCTAGATAGGCAGCTACAACGTTTTATACGTAAAACATTACGTGTGATTGGTAAACATGAACTGCTATTTGCGCTTACTTCTGATCACGGTGTGATGCCAATTCCAGAATTGCTTCATGAAGAAGGTTTAACACAAGCACAACGAATAGATAGAGTTGAATTTGTTAAAGGTATCAATGATGTTATTAAAGAAAAACATTCATTGAACAATATTGTGGTGAGTTATAAGGGACAAGAACTGGTCCTTGATTCTGTAGCGATGGACAAAATGAGCTCCGAAAAACAAACTGCACTCATGAATGATATAAAATTGTGTGTATTGAAAGAGCGTGGAATAAAAAATATATGGACATATGATGAACTGATAAAGCTGCCAACTGAGGCTAATACGCTCGAAGATCATATCAAAAAACAGTTATTCAGAGGAAGAAGTGGTTCTCTTGTTGTGCAGCCATATCCATACACCGTGATTACGCATTGGAAAGAAGGGTCAGCGCATAAAACCCCGTATAATTACGATACTCATGTACCACTCATTATTTTTTATCCAGGCAAATTTGAACGCCGTTATGTACGTCAACGTGTTACACCGTTGCAATTACCGAGTACACTTGCAGAAGTATTGAATATTCCAAAGCCATCAGCGTCGACGTGTGAAATATTACCAGAACTGTTCGATCCAGAATATAAATAAAAAAAGACACAAAAAAAGGTCCTGCTTAAAAACAGGACCTTTTTTATGTTTTTTATTGTAAATTACTGCAAATCTTTTTGCATTTCTTGTTCAATAGCTTCGTGTTTTTTATGTATCGCAGCAACCATTGCCATATAATCTACACAATCCTCGCATGGATTATAATCGTTGAATGAACCAGTGCGTACAACAAAAAAATTTTGATTTTCACACCAATAGATCTTTCCATTATCTTCTTTTTGTATGCCAATTAGAGCAGCTGTAGGATCACTGAAAGAGTGGCTTTTTGGAGATCCAATAGTTCCCAGATCCTCAAAATTATAATGCCTAGTGTCAGAATAATAATGCAATAAAGGCACCTTTTTAAATGCGGGATCATTGATAAGATCTTTTATCTTTTTTTTTGAGCCATTAAAATCAATAACATCTTCACCAAAGTTTGATATGTGAGTATTTTTTGAATATGTAGTGTTTGCTATTGCGCTCATCACAAGAGCTGTAAATAAGATATTTTTTTTGTTCATAGTTAAATCCCCATAAATTATATGGCCATATCGTCTATTTCTTTAGTCATATTAATTCTAACTGAAATTAACAAGCTTGTCAAAAGGCCCATTTAATGGGTATTTTAGGAACTTAATTAATTTTCGGATAAGTTCTAAATATAACTACAGTTTGTAAGTAGCGATTATGAGACTAAGAATACAATCCATGAAGCGATCCATGCAGCATCACCCGTTAGATTTTTCTTATGTTGTATTGCATTATCTTTAAAGCTTTCGTTTACGTCATCAACGAGCCTATTTCGTAACTTATATTCTGCATAAAGAATTGAGATGAATGTTACTATAAAAGCCCCTGGATTATCTAGTTTTGGATCTGGATTTGCAAACATTTTAAATGCTTTATTCGCAGCATGTCTTGCAAGAATACTTGTCATAGAACCAGTTAATCCACCAAAAACTAATGATGTTGCATAGGATTTGCATAGATTTGACCATTGTGGCTTATTATTGTTTTCTACATGAGATGTTTGTTGAGCATACATAGTGTTTGGAACTATGGCAGATGCAAAAATTGTAATTAATGCTATTAAAAGCACATTCTTCTTATTCATGTAACCTCCATGAATTATAATTTAGACTATTTCAGGTTCTAATATAATTCTATCTGAAATAGTCACTACTGTCAAGAGGGTTGCAAAAGGCCCATTTAATGGGTATTTTTTGATTATTTTAATCCCATTTCTTCAAAGAACGCATGTGCATTAGGTTCTCTACCCAAGAAGTTGTACAACAGTTCATTCGGGTCTTGTGCGCCACCTTTACCAATTACTTCTTTTACATACTTTTGACCAATTTCAGGGTTCAATAAACCATGTTTTTTGATCGTTGCAAAAATATCAAGCGCAAATACTTTTGACCATAAATAGCCGTAATATTTAGCGCCATACCCTGTTAAATGGCCAAATGAAGTGTAAAAATGGTTTTCTTCAACAAATGCCATGTGGGGAAGTAGTTTTGTGTACAATTGTTTCATAATTGTATGAGGGTCTTTGTTGTCTCCTGATCCAAAATAAGAAAGTGCAATACTAGAAAGATAAGCTTGGCGTGTTACAAAATAACCGCTGGATAAATTCTTGAGCTTGATAATGGTATCAATTAGATCATCGGGCAATGGTTGTCCGGTAACATAATGACCACTCACTTTTTTCAAAATATCTTTGTCTGTTAACCATTCTTCTAACATTTGCGATGGTAATTCAACAAAGTCAGTTTTTGTGTGAGTTCCTGAAAGTGATGCAATTTCTGTTGCGCCTAAAACTGCATGGAGTGCATGCCCAAATTCGTGGAAGAATGTTTCTACTTCAGAGCGTTTGAGTAATGATGGTTGTGTTGCGGTTGGCTTTGAAAAGTTAGCAATAACAATAGAAACATCAGGAACGCGTGTTCCATCAAGTTTGTATGTTGATGGAATAATTGTTGTATGTGCAGCATGACTATATTTATTTGGTCGTGGGTACAGATCAAGCATGAGTGTGCCAAGCAACTCATCGCCTTGTTTGTTTAAAACACGCACAACGGTTACATCTTCATGCCACAATCCACTTGCCGGCACTTCTTGGAATTCAATGCTGAAAAATTGACGGTAAATATCAAGTAGTTCATCAACTGTTTTTTGCATTGGGAAGTATTCAGCTATCTTTTGTTCATCAAGATTGAAGTTTGTTTTTTTATAGTTGTTTTGCAGATATGACATATCCCATGGTTGAATTTTGCCATCACTGGTAAGTTCAACAGATGTAGGAAGTTTTTCTGTGAACATTGCAATTTCTGCTTCTATTTTTGATAAGGATTTTTGCGATAAATCAGTAATGAATGCAAGAGCACGTTCTGGGGTATGAGCCATTTGGCTATCAATATCGCAGTATGCGTAATCAGTGTAGCCGAGTAAACGCGCAAGTTCATCACGTTTGATGATAATTGTTTTGAGTAATTCTTCATTTAGAGGATATGCTCGATTTTGGAAGGCAATATAATGTTTTTTACGTGTTGCTGCTACCGAGCAATTATCCATTACTCTAAAATAAGTAGGGTAATCTACGCCAAGTTTGTAAAGACCATCTTCTGTTTGTTGTAATGTTGCAATAAAGTCATCACCCAAGCCTTCCAGCTCAGCGCGTGTTGCGGTGATGGAACTATTATCTTCTGCGATGTTACGATCAAAATCTGCTGATAACTGTGCTAATTCTTTGCGGAGTGCATTTACTTGCGCCAATATTTCATCAGGCAGAGATAAGCCTTCTCGTTTGAATGAATCAATAGTGTCGTTAACAAAATAACGTTGTTGAGCGGAAAGACCTTCATTTTCTATTTGTTGGTAAGCGTATGCCATAAATGCGTTGTAAAGAGCTTTGTTGCTCATGGCATAATCAACCCAGAATGCTTGTATTGCAATGTATGCATCATGCGCTGTATCGCGAATTGCTTTATCTGGATGTAACAGTTCAAGAGCTTCGTAGACGCGATGTGCAATGGCAAGGTTGGAGAGTGAAAAAACTTCATCAAGTGGTTTAGCTGTATTTTCAAAAGTACGTTGGTCATCAGGAATTGCGATAATTGCATCAATGATGTTTTTTGTTTCATCAATATACCGCGGAGTGTTTGTTGTAATATCATGCGGTGTGAGCGCAAAAAGAGAAATAATATCTGGTGTGTGAAAAGCTTTGGTAATCATTTTTATGTCCTGTTTTGTTCCTTTTGAGCAGTAACTTAATGTGGCTAAAAATATAATGGTCATACTGCAAAAAAGTAATTGAATGGTCTGTTTCTTCATAAACTCTCACTTTTTTTATAACTTTGAATTTGCAGAAAGTATTGTCACAATCCGATCTCGGTGTTCAAGTACTTTGTTTGTAGGCATGTTTGGATTGTAGAGTTCCACGCAAAAACGAATTAAACCGTAAACTTTATTACGAGAGTGTTCTTTATCGCCAAGAATAATATGAAATCCCGAGCGCTCTGCTAATGGAGCATAGTTATTTTTATGTATTAGATCATCGGCAGTTAATTTTTTTTTGAGAATGCTCTGATTATCGAATCGTAGTTTTTGTTGCTCCATTGCACAGATAGATGTACACAGGCTTAATAGAGTAATTACAATATATTTTTTCATGATATGTCCCTTGTTTAGCTAAACTAGTGGCATTTTTACTGTTTCTAATATTTTTCCAAAAACTTCATAATGCTTTGTAATAGAGTTGCAAACTTCTTGAGCTAATATTTTGCTGTAAATATGAGTTGTTTCATTGCGTGCATCTGCGAGAGTGATAAGTTCATTAAGGATATTTTGTGGAAATAGCTGCAGTTCTTCACAAGCACGAAAGACTGCTTTTGGAGACAGAATTTCTCGATTATATATTATAAGCAAATATTCTTTCAAAAATTTCCACCCAGTTTCATATGCAAGTTCAAAATGTTTGATAACTCCAGCATTGACAGTATCAAATAGATTCTGAACTGATGGATTACTAAGGGATATAGCTTCTAGTTCGTTCTGTGTGTTTATAGATTTACCCAAAGCTTCATAGCATTTTTTAAAGTTTTCGTATTTACGGTCTAAACTTTCCATGGTACCCCTTTCTTCAAAATAGATTCACGCATGTCGTCAGGAATTGCATGCATATCAACAAGATCTATCTTTTGTAGTATTGGCAGTGCATCAAGGAGATTCCACAAAAATTGTCGTTCATGTAGATTGAGTCTTTTACCTACATCTATAGCAACATCGATATCAGAACTTCGTTTTGCCGTTCCGCGAGCGTAGGAGCCAAAAAGATATATTTTAGCATCAGGGTAAAAAGCAGTGATTATTTTTATGATGCTTGGTTTGTGTTCGATTTCTGTCATTGTCATTCACAATTCATTTTTTTGCTAACTTTAAATTTAAATTAATAGTGACATAATTTATATTTTTTGCCAATAACAAAGGGGTTGTGAGAATTTCTCTCATAACCCCTAAATAATATTATGTTGCAACTGATTAAAAAATGAAAATATACTTTTCCTACTATAGTTACAGTTTACAATGATTCTTTCTATTTGGCAACCGCTATTTAATAAGAGCCTGTAGGCGCTGCCATTCAGACCGCAATGCAATAGCCGTCTCAAAATCAAGTCGTTCAGCAGCTTGTTGCATCTGCTGTTCCAACTGCAAAATACGTTGTGCAATATTGCCAACTTCGGCAATATTAGCCGCTTCTTTTTTCTTATCTTTCTTAGACTTAGATGCCTGTGCGATTAATTCTTGAATATTAACAATGCTTTTCAGCACATCACGTTTTACTGTTTGTGGCGTAATGCCATGTTTTTTATTGTAGTCTTGTTGCAACTTTCTTCTGCGGTTTGTTTCATCAATTGCATTCGCCATGGATCCAGTAATTTTATCGGCAAAAAGAATGACCTTGGCAGCGGTGTTACGTGCAGCGCGGCCGATAATTTGGATAAGTGAACGTTTGTCACGCAAGAAACTTTCTAAATCGGCATCCATTATTGCAACCAAGGCAACTTCAGGAAGATCAATTCCCTCACGCAGCAAGTTAACGCCAACAAGGCAGTCAAATGTACCAAGACGTAGTTTTTGGAGCAGCTCGGTCCGTTGTGGTGTTTTTAAATCACTATGTAAGTAGCATACCTTGATATGTTGTTCTTCTAGATAACGCGCCAATTCTTCTGCAAGTTTTTTGGTCATTACCATTACCAATGAACGGTAGCCAGCTGCTGTTGTTTTGTTGATAGAGTCGATTAAGTGACTAATTTGTCCAGAACGTCCATGAATTTCAATTTCTGGATCAACCAAACCTGTTGGACGAATAATTTGTTCAACAAATTGATCAGAGTGTTTTAATTCATAATCGCCGGGAGTTGCAGAGACAAAGATAACATCGTTAAAATACTTTTCAATTTCTTCAAATTGGAGCGGTCTATTTTCTTTTGCACTGGGTAGCCTAAATCCAAACTCAACAAGAGACTTTTTACGAGCCTGGTCGCCAGCATACATACCACGCAGTTGTGGCATTGCTATATGCGATTCATCAATGACGAGTAAAAAATCATCAGGGAAAAAGTCGAATAGTGAATATGGATGACCATTTTTTTTACGACCATCAAAGTGTGCGGAGTAATTTTCAATACCAGAACAGTATCCAGTTTGTTGGATCATTTCAAGATCGTGTGATACGCGTTGTTTAATTCGTTCGCGGTAAATAGGATTTTCAACTTGTGGCAACCATTCATCAAGTTCCGTTTGAATGCTGTTGAGTGCTGCGTCCTTCATATCTTGTGTTGTGACAAAATGACGTGCGGGGAAAATCACCGTGTTATCAAGTTCTTTCATGACGGTATTATTATGTTTGCTTACCCACAGCAAGCCTTCAATCTCATCACCAAATAGTTCAATGCGCAATTTGTCTTTTTGATACGGTAAATGTACTTCCACCGTGTTGCCAATAACGGAAAATCTACCAGAAGCTGGTTCAACATCGTTACGTGTATACTGAATAAAAATAAGTTGGCGTAATAGTTCAGCGCGGGACATTCTTTGACCAACGGAAAGCGATAATGCTAAATTACGATAATCATTGGGATTACCAAGTGAATAAATACAAGAAACTGATGCAATGACAATGGTATCATTACGATTAATTAAGGATGCAGTGGATTCCACGCGTAAGCGTTCAATTTCGCTATTCACTTTGGTTTCTTTGGGGATATAAATATCCTGTGCAGGCATGTACGATTCTGGCTGATAATAATCGTAGTAGCTGACAAAATAGCAGACTTTATTTTCAGGGAAGAATTGAGAGAATTCTTCATACAGTTGAGCTGCCAACGTTTTGTTTGGTGCTAAAATCAAAACAGGTTTGTTTTGCTGGGCAATAACGTTTGCAATTGTGTAGGTTTTTCCCGATCCAGTAACACCCAAAAGAGTAGATTTACCAGGACGACCTTTGAGAAGCTCTTTTATCGCTTCGGGCTGGCTGCCTGCTGGCTGGAACGGTGTATGAAGTTTAAATAAAGACATGGATTACTCATTTTTTTTAAATTCTTTATTTTGTTTTTTTCTTTTTTTGATCTGGGGCTGATTGTGCTTCTTGTTCTGCTTTTCTTTTTGCAGCTTTTTTCTCAGCTTGTTCTTTGTTGCTTTTTTCTTTTAATTGTAGCGCAGGAGCAAGTGGTTTGCACACTGTTTTTACTGTTTCAAAGTTACGTATTGATTGCATTGTAATATCTTTATTATTAGGCAGAAGAAGGGTATAGTTTGTTTGTTGAGCACACTCGTCTGTTACATTTCCTGTATTCTCCAGATGCATATATTTTGTTCCTTTGATTATATCTACTGCTTTACTATGCTCACTCGCTTGCGAATCTTTATCAGGGCAAAAAATATGTACTGGAATACCTGCTTGATCAAGTTTTTGGAGTAAAGGTGTGCCATATTTGGTTAGTGCAGTATGGTTTGCTATGAATTCTATGTCAGCACCACTTTTTTTTGCCTTAATTGCAGCATCAACTACTTCTTCATCATTAATATTCATAGTTTGGATACGTGCAGATCGATTATCGCTCGTATCTTTAGCAAGAGTATCCAATCTTTGGGCTAAAGATTTGTTTAGATCTGTTTTTTTTGAGCTAAATAAAGACGGTTTTTTTGGTGTTAACTCTATAACCTCTTTTTTCTTTTTAATTGGTGATTGGGATAAAATCATCTGGTAAGCTTGTTCTGCTAATTCAGGATCATTAGTGCTAACGCCTGTTTCTAAATTGAAACGAATTTTTTTTTTGGGTTTGATTTGCCAAGTACTATTTGTTCCATTGTTAGACCCTATGTGCACGAATCCTTTTTGGGCATCTGTTTTTATTGGACTTCCTTTAAGAGCAACGGTCATTTTTCCATGAGCGTTAGCTTTACGCTTTAAGGTTGTTACTTCGTAAAGGCTCATATCATTTGCACCATGTGCTCCAACAGTAAGATGAACTTTTGTATCTTTTCGTTGTGCAGCATCATTCATAGCATTGATAATATGCTTTTGATTGCAAACAAATTGCTCGGAGGCAAATCGGGAGTGTTCCTCGTTTTGGTAGATTTTACCCATTTCATAAGGAAAATTATCTTCAAAACTATTCAAGAATTCAAAAGAGATCGCAGGATTAGCTTTAGTTTTTGATAGTTGGTCGTTATTAGCACGGTCCATCCCATGGGCTGGAATACTAAAAGAGACAAAAAACAGTAAAAAAAGTATTTTTTTGTTATTGATTTTGTTCTCCATATTGTTAAAAAACACAATTAAACCTACATTTTTAAGTATATTAGAATTTTTCTACTTGTCAAGTATTGCATAAATGCTACAATGGAAATAGGGCATATGAGGGCTTGATATCTATAAACGAGGGAAAAATTAATGAATAAAGCACTGTGGACAGCAAGTCTGTCTGTTTTGATTAATTTTTGTGCAGTAGCAATGGATAAAAAAGAGTATGATCAGGTTGCACAAGAACATAATTCACGTCTGTATACGTTTTTAATAGAGATGAGAGATTTTGAAAGAAAAGAGGAAGACCAAAAAAGAAAAGAGCAACCGCGTCGATTGCTTGCTCATGCAAATAACCAGACGCCTGTTTATAACGCGATACTTTTCAATGAATTGATAAAAAAAAGAATGTACAAAGATGCTGTTGAACTCATAACGAGAGACATTGCTTTGAGAACTAAGCATCCACTTGCACAAGAACTTGTATGCATTAAAAGACAAATAGATGCTATACGCAAATGCGAGATAACAGAAGGATTTTTTATACAATTATCTGAAGAAGCAGGGCGTCTATTTCCTTATATTGAAGTAGAAATGGTGAAAGCAGCTAGAGAAGGTCAAAATGCAAAATTTTTGGGCGCTTACAAAGAAGCTAAAAGAAATTCTACATTGGGAAAACCACTTTCTTAAAAAAAATGTAATGACAAGGCATAAAGATGAACAAATATGTACCGATAACGTTTGTTTTAACCACATTTTTTGCTATTGGAATGGATACGCCACAGAGACATGGTGATAACCAAATTAATAGGAGATGGTCTCCTATTACAAGAGAGCAAAAGAAAAGAGCGATGAATGCAAGTGATTATGCTGGTACACCAGATCAGTGGCGTACATTAGCATTTCATTTATCCGTTGATAAAAAACAATATAAAGATGTTGCGAGTATACTTTTGGCACGAGATAGCGAAAAATTAAGAAAAAGAGATGTTCTTGCTCAAAAATTATATGCAACACTGACGCAACCAAATATCGTTGGGTTTACTGTAAGTCAAAATGAAGCTCCATTGGTGTCATTTAATGCAATAAAAGCAGTAGCATTTGATCTTGCACAACGTGGAAACAACCAAGAATTTTCATATGTGTTGCCCGATTATACAGCAGGTGATAATGCGCGTTGTGGTGCATTGCATAGCGGAGGTTTTATATCGCAAGTTCCTTCAGATGTTCCAATATATCATAAATTGCGTTTGGATGAGGCTATTGAAAAAATGGATTATGAAAAAGTTATGGGTATTCTTATGACTCGTAATGAGTTGGTATCAAATTATTCTCTTGCTCGCAAACTACATGGGATAGTAACAAATAAAATTCATGGAGTTTTCATAGAAGATTGCGAAGCTCAATTTATATCGTCCGGTTCTCTTATATCAACGGCGATGGCACTTGCTCAATTTGGAGATAATGACGAATTTTTACGGAATTTGACGCAATAAGATATGATACAAAAATTAAAAAAAGACCTTTAATATTAAAGGTCTTTTTTTTGTGCAAAAATGTACCGTGTAAACTTATGTTTGCGTAAAATAAGCTGGTAGTAAGCTGCGTATAAGTGCCGTCATATTATCTGGCAAGTAATCGAATTGATAGAGTGCTACGATAGCAGCAATCAATGCAGCAAGGCCTACGGCAGCTGGTGTGAAATAAGAATAAGGTGTTTTTGGAACAGAGCTGTCAAGGTTAATTGTTGTGTGTTGTGGTGTTTCTGGTTGTTTTAGTGATTTTTTTGGTGTACCTTCGACCGGCTCTGGTAATGTTACATGTAATTAAAGACAGGTAAACCACTAGTTTTACTAGTGTGACTATCAA
>DATEAY010000051.1 GCA_035288105.1 Candidatus Babeliales bacterium | reverse complement strand
CACTCCCCGCGAAGAAAAAGTACTCAAAATGCGTTTTGGTATTGACGTTGCTTCCGAACATACGCTTGAAGAAGTTGGTAAGGATTTTTCCGTTACTCGTGAACGCATTCGACAAATTGAGGTAAAAGCCTTAAGAAAACTGCGTCATCCATCCCGAAGCAAGAGACTTCTTGCGTTTTTTGAAAAAGAAATAGATGATAAAGACAATTTTGATGAAAACGCGACCGGCAGCGACTTAGAAGAAGATGATGACAAAGAAATCAGTGAAGAAGAAAATGAACATAGCGAATCAAGAAAGAGTTGACACATGGAACCATATCAGCTTAGTCAGCTAGCTACACCCTTTGTTTTATTGTGCATTGCACTTATTTTCCGTGCAACATTATCATTTTTGGAAACAAGTATCACCGCGTTACGTCTTTTTAGACTCAAGGAACTTGCTCACACAACAACACAATATCTTCCTCTGTTGCAAACACTGGAAAGAAATCCACAACGAGTACTCATTACTATTATTGTTGCCAACAGCTTTGTTGACGTGTCAGCAGCATCATTAGCAACATTTATTATGAGTACAATTTTTACTCATATTGGTTTTTCAAGCGGTATTGGATTTACCTTTGGAATTACCTTTGCTTCTCTTGGTATTGTTGTTTTTGGCGAAATTTTACCAAAAAGCTTTGCCAGAGTTCGTAGTGAACATGCATTTAAATCAGTACTGTGGCTGATCAATTGTATTTATTATACACTCTACCCATTTGTTATTATTCTCGTAAAATTCTCTGATTATGTAATGTACAAAGTCGGAGGAACAGATGCTCTTGAAAGTTCTTCACAATGGATATCATCGGAACGAGAAATCCAGTTTTTAATCAATTACATTCATGAAAAAGGTATTCTTGAACTTGAAAAAAGAGAAATGCTCCAGAATGTGTTCCAATTAGGTAATACACCAATTAAAGAAGTGATGGTACCAGGCAAAAAAATTGCCTCTCTTGAAGTAAATACTCCCATGGATACTGTATTTAGCTTTTTCTCTGAACATTCATACACACGAATTCCGGTATATGAAGGTACACATGACAATATAATTGGTATGGTGCATCAAAAAGATCTCTTTATCATGTTCTCAAAAGGCGAGAAAAAGATCTTACAAGAAATTGTTCGTCCCATTATGTTTGTGCCTGAAAATGTAAAAGTAATTCAGCTCTTAGGCAAGTTCCGCGAAAAACAAATGCACATTGCCATTGTAATCAATGAACACGGTATATTAACAGGATTAGTCACTTTAGAAGATCTTATTGAAGAAATTGTTGGTGAAATTAGTGACGAACATGAATCAACCATTGGTAAAATAATGCCTATGGGAGAAGATGAATGGCTTGTTGATGCAACAATTACACTCGATGATTTGGGTAAATTCTTGGATATTACTTTTGTAAGTGAAGGTTCTGTTTCACTTGCAGGATTTTTAACAGAATTGCTCCACCACATTCCTCAAAAAGATGAAGAAGTGATGTATAAAAAATTCTTATTTCAAATACAAAAAGCTACTCCACTGCATGTCCAATTTGTACACATATTCAGAAAAAGATAAGAACACAAAAAATTATTGATCTCCCTTCATGATACTTTTTATAGTAGCGACAAAACCGTATCAACCAAGGGAGAAGTTCTATGAAATTTGTATCCTGCACAACATTCATGATCTTAGCACTATGCGTTACCCCTCCAACTTTAGCTAAAAGACCAAAAAAAGAAAAGCCGAAGCATAATCATACGCAAACGCAAAAAATTGAAGATACCGATCAAACCCTTTCTGGTGGTTATCGACCAAATCCAGTTATTTTAGCAGGAGTTGGACAAATTATGAATGGGGCGCTGAGCATAGCACAAGACCCTCACAGCCGTCCAAACGTTGGCCATTCTATTGCTCATATGATTCACGGCATAGTCAGCATTATTATTGAAAAAGTTGCAAACAAAAAAATCGATTTGAATGATAAAGAAGAATTAGAAGAATATCTCAACTCATTACCTGCAGATATTAGTAAAGAAATAATTGAAATAATAGAGACAAAAAACCTTTTAATTTCATATAATTAAGACGCTCATTTCATTGCTTTTTCCAACTACTGTGTTAGATTGTTCTTTTAACTCTTTTGGAAAGAGCATTATGAAATCTGATAAAAAAATCACTCAATTAAAAATACTGCTTTTGATAAGTTCTATCGTAACTGCGCATCTTATGTATCCCATGCAACAAAAACTATCGATAGCGTCAGATTATTATAACAATGAAATCTCTGTAGAAAGCATAGACCCTCAAACTCCTATTCAAATTCAATACGGAACTAAGGCATATTGTCCTTCTTCGTTAAGATGTTATGTAGCTCACACAACTATTGTAATGAAACAAATGGATACACACTATAAAGCTTGTTTCGTTGAAAAGCAGTCAGATAAAAGTTCTTTAATATCGTTTTATGAAGAACACTCTCAAGAAAAAAAACAAGCCATTACCGCACATGATTTTGATGAATTTATCATACATCCAAAGACTGATGACGCAATTATCATAACTAAAAAAAATGTCTCGCTACAAAAATCAGAACAAGAAGTTGTCCGTTTTACTTTTAAACTTGTAGCCCCCCAAATTATAGTGGATTGCGAAAACAAGCCTACCAATTGACTTTTAGGCAACATATCAATAAAATGGTTATTAATACGATGACCGTAGAAGAAAATGTAAAACTAGCACAATTACCGCTCTACCCACGCCTACAACCCCTTTCCAGTTCCACGCATATTCCTGCAATTATGCATAATTTTAATATTGACCATTCGCTGCCTATACAACAACTATCTGGTGGACAAAAACAGATTTTAGCAATCATCATGACATTACAAAAACCCACGCAAGTGCTTTTACTCGATGAACCAACCGCAGCACTTGATGACAAAAATAGCCATATGGTCATGCAATTTCTTAATACATTAGCCAAAGAATTAGATCTTATTGTGGTGATTATTACGCATGATAAAGAATTGGTTGAAAGTTATAAACATCATCCTGTAATAACAATCAAAAAAGATGAACAAGAAACACGTTCTATTGGGGTAGATTTATAGTAAAATATTTTGTGTCTGCACTTATTTGATCAGCAGAAAATATGTGGTCTACATTTGTATTTGTGATCCTTTTTCTGCTATGAAAATATATGCTATTTTTTCAACATATTAAAAAAGGAAACAGATGAAGCATATCATTCTGCACATTGCACTATTATTACCATTTTATATCTTTACAGCAGAAAGTCCTGAGCAAAGGCTCACTGTAACAAATAAACATGCATGCGCGGTTAATATATGGTATACACCAAAAGGCTCCTCAGAAGGATTTGTAACAATTATCAACATAGGCCCATCGAAATCTGAAAAACTCTTACCTCTTAATAAAAACACTATCCTCATCACAGCAGAAGACTCCGACGACAAAAGAGTCACTATTGCGCCAACAGATACAGAACTCATTCTCACCGACAATAAAGCTTATAATCTGGACAATACAAAAATTATTTTCATGATGCCAAATGAAGAAAAAAAGCTGCTTGCAACAATAATTTTTAAAACTAACCAACATAAAAAATCCCGGCTTTAATCCGGGACTTTTTATTTATAAAATATCTTCACCGCTCATCCTGAGCCTGTCGAAGGATTTTTACGAAATATTCTCAAACAATTTCTTGATTGTTGCCAATGACCCAATCATTGAACTTGCTTCGTATGGAATAACGACTAACTTATCGTCTTTTCCTTTTACCATCTCAGGTAACGCTTTAACATATTGCATTGCAATTAAATACGGCAAAGGATCCGCTTGTGCCGCTTGCTGAATCATAGTAATGGTTTTGGCTTCTGCATCAGCTATCTTTAAACGTGATTGTGCCTGACCATCAGCTTCCAGAATTTGCGCTTCACGTACGCCTTCAGCCTCTAAAATTGCTGATTGTTTTTTACCTTCAGAGCGTAAAATCATTTCGCGACGTTCGCGTTCAGCACGCATCTGTTTTTCCATCGCAACACGAATATCTGCCGGTGGATTAACTTCTTGCAGTTCAACACGATTTACCTTAACGCCCCATTTATCAGTTGCTTCATCTAATATTTCAGTCAAACGCGCATTGATTGTGTTACGAGAAACAAGCGTTTCATCAAGATCCATTGACCCGATAATATCGCGCAGACGTGTTTGCGTATATTTCTCGATTGCTTCTGGCATATTGTTAATTTCGTACACTGCAGCTTTAGGATCAGTAATCTGATAGTAAAGCAACGCATTAATTTCCATCGTCACATTATCTTTAGTAATAACGTTTTGTTTAGGAAAATCATACACCGATTCACGAAGATCAATGCGTTCAATAATTTTGGTCATAGTGTAATAACGTTTACCATTGTCTTCTTGTTGTATAAAGCTCCAGACAACTGTACGTGGTTGCTCAATAAATGGCACCACAATATGTAACCCTGGTCCAATAATACGATCAAACTTACCAAGGCGCTCAATAATTATTACTTCAGCTTGTTGCACCAAATAAACTGATTTAGATAACAAAATAACTAAAAATAAAAACGCTATTCCAAAAAAAATCGCTGTTCCATAGATTGAAAATAACATGATAACTCCTTATTTATATTTCCCCGTTCGTCCTGAGCTTGTTTAACCCCATGTTCTTGGCCCAGCTTCCGTTTTTCTTCACCCGGGCACCCAATACAGAGGAGCGAGGATTGGGTCAAGGGACCCCGATGCAGAGTAACGGAGCTGGGGATCAAAGGATACGAACACCTTTATTTAAATCTTTTTTACTACAACATGTGCTCCGCGCACATCGACCACTTCAACAACATCCCCTATACGCATAACATCATCATGATGTACAACCCGCGCAGCCCACACCTGGCCGCCTATAGTAACTAATCCAGGTTTTTCACTCGCAATATCTTGCGTTACCACTGCTCGTTTACCTTTGAGTGCATAAAAATTGGTTTGTTGATGGGGTCGATTTTTACCCAAAAGATACACACCCCAGTGGCGTAATATATACAACGCAACAATTGTGCTGCCAAAAAAGGTAATTAACTGAGTAATAACTGAATCTGTTACACAACTAGCAGCTGCTGCAGATAATCCACCAAAGAAAAATGATAGAAAGAAGAAAAGTCCTGGATGACCTATTTCCATAATCAAAAAGAAAAAGGCAACAATAAGCCACCAATAGAAGAAATTGGTTATTTCAAGATCTTTGCTATTACTAAAAAAGGATAAGAATTTTTCGAATTTCATAGCAACCCCTTTGGACTAAAGGATTATAATATATTATAATTATATAGAAGATTAAGTTTTTTACAATTAATCATAGGAGAAAAGAAAAGTATGTTATTTACACCACCACCAATGCCACCGAGTAATCCAGTTGTCACCATATGGGTTCATGGTACCAGATCACATGAATCTCTTCCCACTCCTTTGGCACGCGTTGCAAAAAAAGTGGCGAAAGGAGTCGCGGGAGGCGATCCGGGGCTTTACCACGTAAGCAAATTCAATCCAGAGCATTACGAGGCACTTCGTGCTTCCGTACTTGGTACTACTGCACCAATACTTTTTCCGCAAGAATATATGTATTCGTTTGGGTGGTCGGGTAATCTTAACCTCCAAGCACGTAAAAATGCCTCACAAGAACTTTTTGTCCACCTCAAACAGTTGCACTATGAAATATTAGAAAAAACAGGGTTAGCGCCCGAATTTATTCTAATTGCTCACAGCCATGGTGGCAATGTTGTGCTTCACTTAGCTGAAATTAAAGATCCAGATGGTTTTGAACTTACTGTTACCAAAGCTATTCTCCTTGCCTGTCCCGTGCAAAAAGATACATCACATCTGGTCGATTCATCCCTTTTCAAACGCATTTATTCATTACACTCCCACACCGATATGATTCAAGTCATTGATATGCAAGGGATTAAAAGAAAAAAACGTTCGGAAAAACCATTATTTTCTGAACGCCACTTTGAGTCTCATCCAAAACTTGTCCAAGCACAAATACGCTGGAAAAATTCTCCTGGTGAATACGGATATGACCCTATCATGAATAAAGGCGCACTGAAATATCTGACCAATGGCATAAAAATGATTAATATTCTCAAAAAAAACCGTGGTCTTTTACATATTGAGTTCATCTTATTGCCATTTCTGCGTCATCTCGGTTCTATTATTGCACAATTAGATGAGCTTTTTGATAGCAGTAGCAATTGCCCATCCCACAAAGATCATGACATTGTTATAGAATTATAGTGTAACCCGTCGTTATAATCCTCTCTTTATTGGGGTCCCCAATTGGAATGCAATGTAAATTGGGGTTATATAGTTGACATATACGACAGATTTTTCATATAGATAAGGAATAGTGACACAAGAAAAAGGTAGGTAATGAGGAAAAACATTGCTTCTCTTGAGCAGGCCTTTCTCTGTATTGCTCTCATAGCGTTACCTGGATGTATTCACAGAAAACAGATAGACAGACAAAAACTCCACATCGATCTCCCCGCAACAAAAAACATACTTACTATTCCTGCGCAAGCACCATCAATTACCATTTGGGTTCATGGCACCCTGATATTCCGCAAACCAATCTATCATCAAGTTTTTGGTGATACATCCTGCCTTATGCCCATTACCTCGCTACCAAATGACCATCATTTTCGAGTTCTTGCAAATACAATAGCTGAGCACGATCCCGAACATTTTCCTGTAGAAAAATTTTATGTTTTTGGCTGGTCGGGAAAACTACAAAACCAGGAACGAAAAGATGCCGCCAACAAACTATATCACGAAGTAATAACATTACGTGAGCTGTATAAGCAAAAATATGGTTGTGAGCCTACTATCCGAATTATTGCGCATAGCCATGGTGGTAATGTAGTGCTTAACATGGCAAAAATAAAAACTACCGATAAACCCTTCCAGATAAAATCACTTATTCTTCTTGCCTGTCCCGTGCAAGAAAAAACAATGCACTTGATTAGTACCCCCATGTTCCAACGCGTCTATTCGCTCTATTCTAGTCTTGATATAATACAGATCATTGCCCCTCAATTTAAACGCGCCTGTACCACCAATTGCCTCAATGCAAAACGCAAGTATCATTATCGAATTTTCCCTTTTTCATCACGTCTTTTTCCCATCTATAGTCATTTAACCCAAGCAAAGATCAAAATAAACGACTTTCCTATCTCCCATACCCGGTTCTCAACTCAAGAATTCACCTCATTACTACCAACAATCCTTCAAAAACTCGATTCATGGCACAATGAAAGCCTGGCAACCAACAAAATCACCAAACACAAACTTTTATGCATTTATAAAAAGAAACAAAATTGATAAATTGAATTTATATGGTATAATTAAGTACATATAAATAAATAATTAACTATAAATTAAATGAGTACATGAACAATATTCGCAATAAAGCCGCCCTCAAAGCACTTTTCTCCCTTTTTCTCACGCTGCCCCTTCTTACCATTGAGGCACTAGCAAATCCTTGGTATCATGACTATTTCCACAAACTTAATGGCATCAACTACACACAAAACTGCTCATTGATTGATCGCGCACAAAAGATACGCTGCTCAGCACTTTTAGCCTACTATCGCACCACATATCGAACAGTTGCTTCCATCAATAAAAAATTTACAGAATTTGAAAATTGGCTGCTTGCCCTTGAACAAGAAGCACTGAGTGCCATCAAACAAAAATATGGCATAAGCGATTCAATATGGCACGAATGTTTAATGGACATAGAACGAGTAAAAAATAGCTGCAGAAATGCCATGTTACATCCTCACGCCGACACCGTTCATGATGATACTATACCGGCTGATATGGTAGAATTCATCATTGTGCTTTTGCGGCAAAATAATATCAATCCACAGAGCATCAATATAAAAATGGTATCCAATCAAGCAACCATTGCTGCTCAACCCAATACCATAGCGCAAGCAACAATGTTTATGTTCTCGCCTATAGTAGATCACAAAAACAATCTACAGCTTTACCGAGAATACATTCCTGCAACAATTAACATTTTTCCCCGAATATATGATAAATCAGCAATAGATAGAATGAGCTGTTGTGCACACGAAGTGCAACATTTAGTCTCACTCCACTCAATAACAGAACGTGTTCTTATAGACTATCTTGCTCACTATTGCTCTGTTGATGCAGCAGAATTTAGACAAAGCAAAGAATATCACAAACTTTCCCAAATTCACGAAGCGCAAGCAGAAATATTTGCCGCCATAAAAAGCCCTGAAATAGCTCATAACTTAAAAGCAATGCGTAAAAAAATTTACTATCCAAACCACCTCTACGAAGAACATTTTTGCCATCTGAGCACGATTGCTATGCTTTGGAACATCCATGCAAAGCTCAGTTCAATTCAACAAACTCAACCTCGCTCACATTTTTAATAGTGGTATTGAATGCAATACCAACAAGAACTATTTTTTTACCTGACGATTGATACGGCTGGTAATACTTTTTGATTTTAATCTGCTCTAAGGCTACAGAAGCTGTTGCATTAATCTTAAATTCAATAATAAAGCACGTATCTTTTGTTTGAATTACCGCATCTATTCTGCCAATATTTGTCGGTTGTTCAACAATAATGTCCGCGCCAATCATTTTTAGAACAAGATAAAAAATAGTTTGATAATATTTTTCTTCGCCAATTTGAATGGTATAAGGAACAGTCGCATACAATTGCACAAGGACTTCATGCAATTGTTCATAATTATAAGACTCAAATGCTGCCAACAATCTTGCAACAACATTATTCAGATACGATCCTGATTTTTACGTCATTGAAGCAAAAATATACTCAATGAGAGATTGTGCGCATTCCTTATTTGGATATCCAAGAAGATAATTTCTGGTATTTGCGTTATACGAATGAATTGTTAAATAGCCAGTCTGAAAAAGTAATGTTTTAAGAGGCATTATATTAATGTCAAAAGCGCCCAATTCGCTTTCAGTCGCCTCAGCCGCTTCGAAATTCTCTACCGGATAATCTTTTGCTTTTAATAAATTAATAAGAAATGTTGGCGTTCCTGTTGCAAACCAATAGTTAGAAAATTCGCTGTTCTTTAAAAACAACAAAACAGAAAATGGATTATACATCTTTATAGCATTTTGTTCTCTGGTAAATTGGTAGCCATCATACCATACTCTTATTTCTTCAAGAAGCTCTTGCATGCTGCATTCTAATCGTTCAGCAGAATGGATTAAGCGCGGCTCAAAATTACCAACTATTTCAGTTGCTGTATAACCCAACAACGTGTTGAATGTACGATCAAGACTTATATCTTCCAAATTATTCAGACCAGAAAAAATTGATGTTTTTGGGAACTTACTTATTCCCGTTAAAAAAACAAATTTAAGATATTGATCCAGATCTTTGATGGCACTATAAAAATTTTTCAACGTTTCACGTATTGCACTTGCAGTTGCCTTATCATGTATATGCCTCAAAATTGCATAATCATATTCATCAATTAACAGAACAACAGCATTTTGTTGTGCTAGTTGTTTGACCAAAGATTTCAGCATTTCTCCCGATTTAAGCTTATCATCAAGAATAATTTCATAGGGCTGTGCAATATCTTGTAAAAAATTCTTAATACCAATTTCTAAATCTTGAGGATTTTCACAAGGAATACCGGAAAAGGAAATGTGTATGACCGGATACTTTTGCCAATCATAGGGTAATAATTCAATAGCAAAACCAGCAAACAAATCTTTATTCCCAGAAAAAATTTCAGCAAGCGTGGAAACCAAAAGAGATTTTCCAAAACGTCTTGGGCGAGACAAAAAATAATAACTACCTTGCGTAATCATCTGGTGAATTAATGCGGTTTTATCAACATACACACAATTTTCTTTAATTAACTTAGAAAAATTCTGGATACCTATCGGCAATTTTTTCATTATCTTACCTCGCTATTAAATGCCAAGTTTTTTGAAAAGATCTTGTGCTTCTTCAGCATGAATCCAATCCTTACCTTCTTCGATATCAGCAATAATACCCAGCGTTGTCTTATTCGGAATTTTTACTTTATGTAAGTAATCTGTAATTAAATCAACAACGATATCTCGCATGCTTTTACCCAAAATGGCTGCCAACGCTTTCAACCGCTTATGATCTGCCATGGGAATATCTATCGTTATGCGCGATAATTCTTTTTTGCTATTCATGCAATTCCTTCTCATTTACAATCTAACATATTCAAAATATGCCAGAAACACAGAAATAAGGAAACAGTTTAATCCAGGCCAAAATCTAAAAATTTATACATCTTTCAAAAATGGCATTACACCCTGAAAATATTATTTTTGTAAATTGAAAATAGGACATGCATAATACATGTCCTATTTTTTTTAAATACTGCACTCGTTACTGCTTTGCTACAATTTTCACAATAGCAGCAGCATCAATACCTTCAAATGCTAAAAGTTCTTCCGGTTTACCTGAACGCGGCAAGCGCTCAACTGCAAGCGATTGAATAGAGATGTTTTGATTGCACAGTGCACTTAAGACAGCTTCACCAATGCCACCTTCTGGGTAATGATCTTCGACCGTGATGATTTTATTTTGTGACAATTTTGCAACGGAAATGAGCGTAGCTGCATCGAGCGGCTTAATAGAGTACAAATCGATGACCGCGACAAAAATATTGTCCTTGGCCAAAATTTGATGCGCTTTTAACGCTTCATGTAATGTCACCCCAGCACCCACAATGCATGCAACATCTTTGTCAGTTTGGCGCAAAACTTTGCAGCCGCCAATTGGAAAGTCTTCGTTATTATCATAGAGCACCGGCGTTTCCATACGTGTTGTACGTAAATAACTAATGCCATCACTGTGACGTGCCATGTGTTCGACAAGTTTATGAGTACTAACTGCATCAGACGGATATAACACAACAGAATTGGGTAAGCAGCGCATTAATGCAATATCTTCAAGCCCCATTTGCGATGGACCATCTTGCCCAATAGACACTCCACAATGCGAACCAACTAAGCGCAATGCAGCACTACCAATTGCCGCCATACGAATTTGGTCATGCGCACGGGAAAAAAATGAACTGAATGTCGAAATAAAGGGAATTCTGCCACGACAATCAAAACCAACACCCATCCCTACCATATTTTGTTCAGCAATAAAGCATTGGAAAAAACGTTCGGGGTGAACAGTTTCAAAAATTTCAGCAAATGTTGAATTTTTTACCTCAGCATCAAGACAAACAATTGCTTCACACGTATCACCAAGTTGCGCAAGTGCTGTTCCATATGCTTTACGCGTTGCAACCATTGCACCTTTTTTATATGCACAATTAGGTATTTCAATTATTGTTTGTGCACCAGTATACGCAGTAACTGATTTTTCAGGCTTTCGTGGTTGCCAATCAAAATCATCACTATACTCCACAGCATCAGGGAAATTTTTTTGTAATTGTTCAAGTGCTTCTTCTTCCTGTTCTCCAGTAAACGCTTTGCCATGAAAACCTTGCAATCCCGCAGCCAGGTTTACACCGTAACCTTTAACTGTTTTTGCAATAATCATAACTGGCTTACCATGTACCTGATGAGCTTTGTCAAAAACGTCCATTAATGCTTGCACATTATGACCATCAACATCAAACACATGCCAACCAAATGATGTACATATATCAACATATCGTTTGATATTATAATCAAGCATTGTCTCTGTACTTTGCCCAAGATTATTCACATCAATACAACAAATCAGATTATCAAGATTATAATGTGCTGCTACTTGTACCGCTTCCCACACGCTACCTTCAGATGATTCACTATCACCCATCAAAACATAGGTGCGATAATTGCGCTTATCAAGTTTGGCGCACAGTGCAGTTCCCACTCCAACAGAAAGACCTATTCCAAGAGCACCAGTTGCTGTTTCAGCATACGCAAAACGTTTTGTTGGATGACCCTCTAAAACAGAATCGAATTTTCTGTACGAAAGCATTTCCTCATCAGTTAATAAGCCAAGTTCTCGCCATGCTGCATATAACAATGGAGCTGCATGACCTTTTGATAAAATAAAACGATCATTGTCAGGATTTTTGTAATCATAAGGATCAAAACGCATCGCATAAAAAAAAAGTACCGCAACAATATCTGCTGCGGATAAACATGACGTTGTATGACCTGAACCTGCCTGCGCTGGTGCAATAATCGACCAACGACGCAAGAAATACGCTTTATGCTTAATTAATTCTACGTTTTTTAGGAAGTTTTTCATTGGTATCCATTACACCAGGGACTTGTAAAGCCCACTCATTATTTGTAATATTTTTCAATTTCGACAGCGCTTTGTCGCGTTCTCCTCTTGTAAGCTGTGAATTTCTCACTGCTTGCTTGACCTCCTGCCATCCATCTGTATTTATTCCAGGATTCGATAATAACAATCTGTCCATAAAATTTTCTAAAGCATCTGCTACTTCACGTGCATTATTATTATTACGAAGCTGCTCTTTGCTTTGCAACAATAGCACTTCTTCTTGCATAGAGTAAGTAGAAAAAGAAATGATGAATAAACAGGACAAAACAAGATGTTTCACGAGGACCCCACAGCTATTAAACAATTATCTTTTGAATATGTAATAGCTTACAAAAGTACCATGAAACATCAAGTTTTACAAATCTCTTTTGTAACTAATGTTTGTGACTTTTATTTAAACTTTTTGGATGAGTACGTCGCCAATTTTCACCACGTGGCCATGACATCGCCCTTACAATATCACAACTACCACGAGACATCTTTTTACACTTATCGGAACAGTACATATTGTTCCAATATTCTCTTATTTTTTTTGTTACACGTTCGATCACACTACTCTGTTCAGTATGATTATGTTTATCGTGATTATTATTAAATAACTTCATGGTGTACTCCTCTTTTTATGCCTTATTCACGTTCCACTTTTAAGCGGTCTTTTTGACGCTTTAATTCAAGTTCAGATTTTTTATGTTCTAATTCTGCTCGTTTTTCTCTTGCTTGTTCGTACCCTTGTCGTGTTGCTCTTTGTTTTTTATATTCAACATCAGCAACTTTTTCTTGATACTTCAAATCTATTTTTTCTTTTTCTATTTTTTCTGCTGGCGTTGATTGCTTACCCCAATCTTCCCAAAAATATGCCTGTGAGGTAACTACTGTTAATCCAATCATAAGCGCCAAAATTTTAGTAATTTTCATAATATCCCCTTTTTTTGCCATATTACTATCTTTTACCTTTAACTTTACCGGATAAAACCCTTACAAATCAATAGTTTTATTAACATTTTGCAGAATTGGCAGTACACTCAAAATATGAATACATTTGAACATTGGCAGCAATCATTGCTTAAAAACATACAATTGCAGCTTTTTATATCATTCATGTCCCTGCCCTTTTTGGTTGCCTGGGGATTGCCTATTTCCCTATTAACCCCTGTCAGCACCGTCATGTTTGGGCCCTTTTTAACCTGTTTTTTGCTTATTTCATCACTTATTTTCTTTTTGGAGCTGTTTTACCTACCAAATGGAGCACTCATTTGGTGTCTTGAAAAGGTCACCTCTGCGTGGTTGGCATGTTTAAGTTTAGAACAACGAGCATGGCTTATCGGATTCAGCAAACCACCACTTATCGTTCTTCTTCTTATTCCACTCATTGCATTAGCAATAATTCATAGCAAAAAAATAACCTGTATATTCAGACGCATATGCTTACTTGCGCTGTTTCTTATTGCTGTTTGCACCGGCCTTAAATTATTTCCTTACGCATATAACACGTTCGAAAAAGTTCCCTGCAACAAAGGTGATATCACTCTTGTTAATCACAATAAAACATTAATCATGATAGACCCTGGTTGTATTGCATCACGACCATCATACGAATCACTTATTTCATATTCTTTGATTCCAGCAATTGTACAAAAAACGGGACTCTTGCAAATTGACCATCTGATTGTTTTTAAATTCAACAAACGCATTCTTGATGCACTGCAATTTCTTGTAACCAAAATAACCATAAAAGATATCTATCTGCCGCGGTGGAATGGAAGAATTCCCTCTTTTGCATGGCGATCGTACGTAAAACTTAAAAAAACGGTTGCTGAAAATAACGGTAGGATTATGTCAATATCATATAAAAAACAGTTGTATCTTGATAAAACATCAACACTTTCTATTGAACCAGTGGCAACAAAAGATGTATCGTACTATGATGCTACGTATCGACCACTGTGCGTACAAGGCACAATTAACAATCAAACATTAGTTTTGTAAAAAAAAGGAAATGAAATGGATGAAACAGCAATAGTGCTGGTGATTGCATCGAATGGATTTCAACAGGTTGAATACAGTGACACCAAAAAAGTTATCGAAGATGCGGGATTTACGGTAACAACCGCAAGTGATAAAGCAGGAACTGCCACAGCAAAGAATGGATCTACTGTAGCGGTTGATATTACTTTAGACAAAGTTATACCAAGCAATTATGCAGGAATTTTCTTTATTGGTGGCCCAGGAGCATTGGAACACTTGGATAACACCACTAGCTACAAAATTGCCCAAGAAACTTTTTTCCAAAACAAACCAATCGGCGCAATTTGCATTGCAACACGCATTTTAGCAAAAGCCGGTGTGTTGCACGATAAGTATGCAACTGGATGGAATGAAGACGGTGAATTAGATCAGATATTTGCTGAAAATAACGTAATCTATGTTCCAGAAGAAAAAGTTGTTGTTGTTGATAATGTTATCACAGCAACTGATCCATCAGTGGCACAAGATTTTGGCAAACATATTGTAGAGATGTTACAAAATCAACAGCGTTGGGGATAAAAAAAAGTAAAAAAACCCTGATTTAAAATCGGGGTTTTTGATGTAATGTTTTCATCTTTATTAACTTATTTTTTACTCTGCTGGTCATTATAACGCTTAATAATCGCATCTCTTAATTCTTCGGGTAAATTCTCAAAAGACATGTCTCTATTTGAAGAATCACACTCTTTATAATTATCAGGAATAATTGCATCTTTTAAATTATATACTCTAGTTGAAGCAGTCTCTCCTTCTACAGAAGAATTTAGTAAGGCTTTTAAAAGAGCGGTAAATGGCACAAATAATGAAAGTGGTGTACAGTTATAGTTACCATTTTGAATTTTTAATCCACACCGCTTCATTCTTGAGCTACCATCTTTTAGTAAGCTATACTCAATTAAATGCTGCTCTCTATTCCACAACTTCATATCCCATCGACTACCTAATCCGTAAAAATAAAGATCTCCTTTGTCATTAAACTTTGGCCGCGTAAAATCATCTGCCAGAGAATAACAAACACACCATATACATCGATTACCCAGAATAGTTCCACGAGACAAATAAAAACATTCTAATTTAACTCGATAACATTCGGTCGCACTATTGGAAACAGACTCTTTAATCCCCACTGCACCACCATACTTATGCCAAACAGAGCCTTCATAAACATCTAAGTCGCGCAAGGAAAAGAAACCGAAATATTGACCACTTTTCTGACGCAATTTTGTAAGATATGTTTTTCTTTCTTGCGCACCGCGTTTGATCCATCCTTCAAACTCCTTGTTAACTAATGCTAACGAGCAAACAGTTTCATGATCAAAGTTAAGAGACCCATGTTTGATTACCGTAGAAAACACTATTATTTTGTCATTAGGAATTTGTCCAACATCCATGCTCAATGATACATGTGAGCATATTAAAGCGATAAGCCCACTACCATAGAGAGTGAGCTTTTTTATTGTGTGTAACATTCTTGTAGTTTCATGATTTTAAGAGTTTTGCTTATTTATTTTGCCATTAACACTGCACGTGCAGGTGCTGCTTCGAGGCCAATCATATTAAGTGGCAAACACACAAAAAGATACTTGCCTGGTTGCACATGTCCCAATCGTAATCCCTCAACAACAGCAATATCTGCGTGCATTAAATATTCATGTGTTGGATGACCTGGCTGACTATGTTCGATGCCAAGATAATCAATACCAACTGATTTTATTTTTTTTTCTGCTAAATATTTTGCCCCACTTGCTTCAAGATACACAAAATGAGGACTAAACTTATCGGTTGGAGAAAGGTCACTATTAGTTGTGCGCAATAACACAATGCCACCTTGGACAATATCGTTATCATGCGCCATAAGGCAATCACGAGTGATGCGTTCTGCGCATGTTGTCATATCAAGCACTACGCAATCACCAATCAGTCGGTCAAGATGCATTTCGTCAATTGTTTTACCCTCTTTGAGAAAATGAGATGGCGCATCAACATGTGTACCAGAATGGGAACTGAGGTGAATATTTGTTTCTCGCACACCATCGCGATTAAAGTTTTTAACATCATCAACACTTACCACATATCTGTCTTTATAACCCGTTGTTACTTTGCTAATTGGCCAACTAATATCAATCACTTTCATGAACACCTCTTCATTTTTTTGTTACAGCATGACCACCAAATTTATTACGCAGCATAGCAACAATTTTAGTTGCATAGTTGCCGCCTGTTTTTTCTGATAATTCTCGCACTTTTAATGATTCTTCAATCACGGCAACCGGAATATGTGATGTATGCGCACGTTCAACTGTCCACTTACCCATACCTGTTGAAGCAACATTGCCTGCAATATCAGTCAATTCTTGATCATCCTTCATAACATCTTGTACTAATTCCAAAATCCATGAACGGATTACTGAGCCATGATTCCACAATGATGCAATTTTCTCAAGATCAAAGTGTGCAGATTCAAATTCACCATTTTTGAGAAGATGAAAACCTTCTGCGTATGCTTGCAACAATCCATATTCAATTCCATTATGTACCATTTTTACGTAATGTCCTGCACCAGAAGGCCCCACATATGCACATCCACCAGTCGCCGCAACAGAAAGTAAGAGTGGTTCTATTGTGTCATATGCTTTTTTGTCTCCACCGACCATCAAACAAAATCCGTTCTCACGCCCATGTACTCCACCTGATGTTCCACAATCTATAAAAAAAATGCTGGACAATGCAAGTTCTTGTGCACGACGCATAGAATCGGTGAATTTGCTGTTTCCACCATCGATAATAATATCCCCCGCTTGCAATACTGGTTGCAGTTGAGCAATTACTTTATCAATAAGATCGCCCTGGGGAATCATCAACCAAAAAACATGAATATTTTTGTGTGCAAAATCAGCAACATTTGTAACAATATGCACACCACTTTTTTCTGCTGCTGCACACATATCTGCATTCACATCAAAACCAAATAGTTCATGACCACCTTGCACCGCACGGTACGCAAGCGCCTCTCCCATTTTGCCAAGTCCAATTATTGCCACGTTCATGTTCGCCACCTCATACCATGTTTTTCCATGTGTTGTTTTTCTTCTTGTGGACCAGTAGATCCTTGCGCATACTGATATACAGGTAATTTCTGTGCTTCAATTACATCAATTACTTTCCATGCATATTCAATTTCATCAAATCTGACAGAAATTGACTGTTCACCGCGCATTATTTCTTCAAGCAACACTTCGTATGCCTCAGGTGTTTGCAAACCATACAGACAACTATGACAAAACTCCATGCCAACTGGCATTACTTGTTCTGCTTGCCCAGGAACTTTTGCATTGAGGGTTAACAAAAATATTGCCTCAGGGGCTATTTGTATCGTCAACCAATTAGAATCCATTGGACAACCGCGCATCAACAAACAATCAACTTGCTTAAATTTGATATGAATTATCGTTTCTTTTTTATTCAAACATTTACCTGTTTTTAAATAAAAAGGTACACCCAACCATCGTGGTGTATCAACTGCAAGCTTGAGTGATGCATACGTATCAGTGCATGAATCTGGATTCACATGTTTTTCGGATGCGTATCCGTTGTACTGGCCCAAAATACCATCAACAAATCGTACTTTCTCTAAAACTTTTACACGTTCAGCACGAATATAATCACCAGTTAATTTTTCAGGAGATTCCATGCAAACTAACGCAAGCATTTCCAACATATGGTTTTGCACCACATCACGCAGTGCACCTGCAGTATCGTAGTACATACCTCGTCCTTCAATACCGCCACTTTCGCTCAAGATAATTTGCACCTGATCAATGTATCTATTTGACCACAATGGTTCAAGTACACAATTAGTAAAGCGAATCATCGCAATATTACTGACAACTTCTTTGGTTAAATAATGATCAATACGATACACCTGCGACTCATTGATCGTGTTTTTAATACATTCATTAATTTCATGAGCTGATTTTACATCATGTCCAAATGGTTTCTCGTAGACAATTCTATGCCATGCAGCATCGCGCACTTCTTTACGCTGTAATAAACCAATCCGTGCAATGTGATACGTTATAGGACAAAAAAATTGTGATCCTGTTGCGAGATAAAAGAGTCGATTATACTTACACAATTCTATCTTTCTATCAATTTCCTGCGCTCGTCCTGAACTTGTTGAAGGAGACTCTTCGAGCGCTCTATGTGATGATTCACATTTTTGTACAAAAGCATTGAGTTCTTCATAATCATCTTTTTCAGTAAAATTAATTTTTTTATAATAACTATTCATCCGTAGCGTATTCCAAACATCCTCATCACCACTTTGCACAAATGGACGTGCTGCATTAATCATCTGATCTGCTGTTACGTCATCAAACGCTGCACCAACAATGATAAAATTCTCTAATTTTTTATGCGCTACAAACCGATACAATGCGGGAATTATTTTGCGTTTACTTAAATCCCCTGTTGCACCAAAAAGAATTATTGTTATATTTTTCATATTCTATCCAACCATTTATCAAACATGCGAACGACAGAGCGCTCATTTGTTGGTAGATTATCTCTGTTTTTATCTATCCATGCAAGGGCATGTGATTCATCACTTGTGATAGCTTCCTCATCGCCAACCACCTGCAGCAAAAACCGCACATCATAATGATAATGTGCTTTTTCTTTTTTATTTTCAGGAATAAGATGTATATCTATATCAAAAATATCACAACTGACTGGTTGTACTCCCATAATACCCGACTCTTCTTGCGCTTCTTTTGTTGCAACTGCAAGAGGATCTGTATTGCCATCACAATGCCCACCTAACTGGACCCACATATCAAGCTTGCGGTGGTGAGTTAATAACGCCTTGGTATTATCTTTATTCACTAACCATGCAGATGCTGTAATGTGCCCAACATCAAGCGAACGCTCAAAGGCATTGGGATATTGGTCAAGGAACGCAAGAATAGTAGTTTTATATTCTTGCTCTGCTGGATCAGTTGGTAGATAATTTGCTAATAGATGCTGTAAAGAATTAGTTTGTTCCATAATATCTCAATCTAAAAAATGCGAAAAATAGCCACATAAAATATTACTGTATCCTTAATAAAGGCACAAGTCAGCTTTTACGTACCTCCTCCAGGATGCCCCTATTTGACAAAATTTCAGATTGTAGTAAATTTATAAAATAGATAATGTAATATAGATATTTTTAATGATGGAATTATATGAATAGTATAAAACACTTTTTGTATGTAATGCTTTTAACTGTAGGATATAACGCATATGCTGCAGAAAATAAAAAATACAACGATTTAGTCAAAAAAACACTCACCGCCGTAACGAAAGACTTTTTTAACGAAGTCAATTTCGAGTCTCTTTTGATTTCTAACGATGAACAACGTCAACATTTTTTAGAGAGCGCACATTCTGAAAAAACACGCCAAATTTTGCAAAAAAACGCTGAAGCAATTGTTACTGCAAACATATTGTTAGCAAAGCAAAATACTCAAAATAATACTCTTCATACTTCTCCCACAAAACCAAGTAAAACATTACCACACAAAAGAAAAGAACGATCTCCAGGAAACACGCCACCGGTCAGAAGAAAATTATTTACTAATTCCCTCAGCTCTCACGTTGAAGATTAACTACATTATCGCAATGTCCTCAATCTTTTGTTTCGATGATAAATTCATCATTTTCATGTTTAATAAAAACTTCTTTGGGTTTTAATTTAATAACTTTTTCTTCCCAATCATCAAGAATTTTTAAAAATTGAGCATAGGTCATTTTCAACTCGGTAGGATCGTACTCCTCAGAATATAAATCACTTAATAATACGTACCCATCTTCCCTTGTTAACGATGTTAAATTACTGCTAGCATCGGGAGTGCTATCATCAAAAAACCATTCTCGAAATGAAGACGGACGATTGCCTGCATCAGTAGCTAAAAAATGTCCCAATATGGTCATTTCTATATTAGAAGCGTTTTTAGATGTATAATCTCCATACTTAACATCAAGAAAAAATTTTACATATTCCATCCAAGATAATCCTTTTATTTAAGCTTAGGATATGCCGTTGTGATTTCTCCAGCTTTTGTAATATACATTTCAATTTTTATACCTTCACTTGTTAGTCCACTAATGAGATATTTTCCACCATTTTCTCTCTCAATAATTGCACCGTTTTTTATAAAATAATCATACGCTTCATAAATCTTATTCACTACTTTTTCACGAGACCAATTCGCTGGAAAAAATGTTTTACCTGGAATCCGTGATCCATCTACGATTAAATCAACTTTATAGCATCCGTTTTCATCGATAATTTTCTTCGTAAAATCAATCACCCTACTTTTTTCTATAGCATTTTGATAATCATGATGAAAACCACTCAATGCTATTTTTCCCTTTTTAGTTAGGTAAATTTCTAAACCCAAAATATGCTCGTAGGCTATTTTGATTTGCTTATGAGAAAATTCAGCAAAACCAAATGGTAACTTAATCGTCTGCCTTATTAAGTCTATTTCTTCTTTTAACTTGAGAGCTATTGGCGCATACACACTTTCCAACAAAGTCTTAGTACTGTTGATAATTTCCCGCGGAACCTTATCAAAATTCTTCATGCCACTAGACATCTTAAACACTATACCTTCAGCGGTAACAACAACCGGATTATCTGTCAGATGTGTATCTATTGCGCGTTTAAATGATTTCACCATCTTTGTAGCATGCTGATTTACTTTGCTTAATACATGAAGATCTTTAGTGTATCTATACACACTACAAAATCCTTTACCTGCAACTATATCTGCCGTTATGGTAGCAGTTACATCAACTATATTTTCTGCAGTTAAATGTGGCTCGATGGTCTTATAAAATACTTCTGCTTTCTGCCAATAATCATTCATTCGTTGTAAGCGCTCTTCTGGAGCCAAATGATATATGTCACTGACTGCATCAG
>DATEAY010000050.1 GCA_035288105.1 Candidatus Babeliales bacterium | reverse complement strand
GAACCTGTTGAAGGATCAGAGCGCTTTATTCTTCAACAAGTTCAGAATGAGCGCAGGGGATATATAAAACCAGATAATTTCAATAACCATTAAAAAAATGGCCGCGCCAGCTGTAGCTTTACGCGTAAGCTGGTGCCAGAGAGGGGACTCGAACCCCTATGGGATTTCTCCCACAGCCACCTCAAGGCTGCGTGTCTGCCAATTTCACCACCCCGGCATATCATCAATTTCAATGCTTTTTAGTATAGCGAGAAATTACGTATTATCAACAAAATTAGCCCAACTTACGTTAAATAACTGCAGTCGGGCGCCCAAAAGAAAGCATTAAGAGCAAAGTGGAATTATCGTTCATCATCCTTCGATACATTCTTCTTCGCTAAAGCTAGAAGAACACTCAGGACGAGCGGAAGGGGATTTCGTATTTTTTTCTCCGCTCACCCTGAGTGTTTTGTCTTCAAAAAGTATCGAAGGGTACTAACTTTTTCTACTTCCCAAAAATCATGTCATAGGGTAGTCGAATAATGGAGAAAATATAACTTAAAGTATCCGAAAATAATGATCCAATCCAACCAAACCAGCCGAGTTTTGGTTTAACGTCTTCATCTTCATCATTCTCATCTTCATTCTCTTGCGGTTCTTTTTGTTCAAGTAGTTCTGCCTGACGTTGGAAGTTAACGCCTTTTTCTTTGAGAGCTTCTATTTGATTTTGTACACGAGTTACGTGTTTTGTTGCGTCATTAACAAGTGTGTCGAAGTGTTTAAAGAATTCTTGTTCGAGATACATGCTAATATTTTTAATATTACGCGCGGAACCTTCGATCATATAATACAGTTCACGTGCTCGTATATCATTTAATATGTGTGCAATTTCTTTGAAGTTATCCCATGCTTGCGCTTCATATTGTCTTACGCGATTGATTTGATCCATGAGTTTAATGAGCGCATCATCAATAGCGTGGTCAAGGTTGGAGATCGATTCAACATCAAGTTTGAGTTGTTTTAATGCTTCTTCATCTGTTGCATATGTTTCATAGAGCATGCGTTCTTGTTCAGTGAGATCACCTTGTTGTTCACGTTGTTTTTCGAGGAATTCATTGATTTCAGAAAGTATGATTTGGAGTTCACCTTGGTCAATGCCAATATTAATGTAGAAAGGGTCTAAAACGGTTCTATCAAGGTTGTTTCGTTTGATAAAAAACTGAGTACGCGACTCCCATATTGCATCAACAAGAAGACGAATTTTTTCATAACGTTCTTCAGCGCGTTCCCACCAGATACGTTTGAATAACCAATTTCCTTGAGGGTTTTCAAGAGAAACAGTATCGATACCTGATGGTTCAGGCTCAGGTGTTTCTTCTGGAGTGACTACAGGTTCTTCCTCTACTGGTTCAGGCTCAGGAGGTAGTATTATGCTTGTTGGTGTCGATGCATCAACTTCCACAACAACAGTTTCTGTTGTTTCAGCAGGCAGGGAGGGTTCTTCTGGTTTGTCCGCTGACGTGTCCGCCGAAGCTTCAGCATAGGAGGGAGCTTCAGCGGAGGAGGATGGTGTTTCTTCTTGTGATGGAGTTTCTGTTTCTTGTTTGTCCTCCATAGCCTCGCTAGAGCCCTCAGAAGCTTCAGGCGAAGGAGGGGCGACGGAGGATTCAGTTGGTTGTGCTTCTTCCTGAGGTGTTTCTTCTTGCTCTGCGACTGGCGTTTCTTGCGGTGAAGAAACATCTTCTGTAACAACCTCTTCAACTACTGTTTGCTCTTCCGTAGCAGGTGCTTCTTGAGAAAAACTAAAAAATGATACTGTGCTGAGCATCATTATCATCATTATATGCGTAATCATAATCTATCTCCCTTTTTATTTTTAAAGACTTTCGGAGAGTTCTTTTATTTCATCCATCAAAGCGTTTGATAGTTCTTCAGCGTCAGATGAAGTATAGCTCCATCGTACACCACTTTCTACTTTAGTTAGAACTGATCTATCAGATTTAATATCAATAATATCAATGCGAACAACATTCATAAAAGGATGCACGATTGATGGTGCACGTACAACGCCTGCACGGCCTAAAACACTGTAAGCAACATTGCCTTCATCTAAAAAGCAGATCATAACTTTTTTTTGCCACACCATGTTGTGATATCCGGTGTGGTCTTTGTGAATGGTGAGTAAAATACTTTCAAGCCCTTTTGCTGCAATACACTGAACAGGAGTTGTATTGGGCAGACCTTTTTCAGAGAACGTTGCAAGAATCCCTACGGTTTGTCCCTTTGCTAAAACTGCTAATAAATCTTCTGGTAATTTTACACCAACATGTTTTGCCATGAATACCCTAACTTACATAAATAAGTACTATAAATATCACACATTTTTTAGTTTATTAAAGAAAAAATGACTTTTATAAAGAAAGTCTTGTTATAATCTCGTTTTCTACTACTAATCCAGCGGGGGTTAGTTGTAGCCGTCCATTATTCTCGGTAATTAATTTTTTTTCTTGCAACAGATCGATTGTTGTTTTAAATTTCTCTTTTTGTTCACTACTCAAATCATTATTAATTTCTTCCCAACAAACCCCCTTTATTCTTCTTAATCCGAGCATAATTTTTTCAGCAAATATTTGGTCTTTGGTGATTGTTTCTGTAAATATCGGTTCATATTTATTTTGTTCGATGCTTTCCAAATATTTAATAAGATTTTTTTCATTTTGTAGGCGGGTTGTTCCATCAAAGGAACATGCGCCAAGTCCAAAGCCACGATATGGTTTGCGTTCCCAATAGGTGGTATTATGTCGCGATTCTTTTCCCATTCGTGCAAAACTGGAAACTTCGTATTGAGTAAAACCATGGCTAGCGAGGAACTCACGTGACCAATGGTATCCGTTAACAACATCATCATCGCATGGCAACATAACTTTTTTTGATTTAACATTAAAAAACAGTGGAGTGCTGTCATGAACTTCTAAAACATACATTGATACATGCGTGATGTTCCATGTAACTATTTTTGCTAACAACTCTTCCCATTCAGTTGCACTCACTCCCGGTAGTCCCAAAATGACATCTACAGAGATGTTATCAAAATATTTGGGTGCATTATCAAGCAAAGAATAAACATCTATTGCTTTTTGTAAGCGATTCAGTTTTTGTAACACTGAATCATTCAAGCTTTGTACGCCAATACTGATGCGATTAATTCCCAATTTTTTCCATAAAGCTAATTGCTCAAATCGTACTGTTCCTGGATTGACCTCAAGCGTTATTTCTGTTTTTTCATCAAAGTTGAAGAACTCTCTTAGTATACCAAACATGTCAAGTAGCAGATGATCAGGATAGGTGCTGGGAGTACCCCCGCCAAAATAGATGGTATCGAGAGGTAATTTTTCTGTGTAATGTGTGCCAAAATCTTTAATTTCTTTGACTAAAGCATTATGATATCGTTCCATGAATGGATCGTGCGATGCTAGTGCAATAAAAGGGCAGTAATGACAACGATAAGGACAAAACGGCCAATGGATGTACAAAGACCGCGTGTTAGCCGAAATATCATAAGGCATAAAGATCCATAGTGTTGGAAAGTTCAAGTAACAGTAGACTTTATTGTATCATGGGTCTTATAAATGGGCAAATAAGCCTTTTATTGCAAAAAATAACTCCTGTCCACAATGAGCGAACATGAGTTATTTTTGAAAATAAATTCTTAGTGAGTATCTTCTAAGTTTTGAAAATTTTCTGGTGAGATTGGTGCTGGTTGGTTTTTTAGTTCATTATGGTATATCAATTTGGCTGTTTTTTTCATAATTTTAGAATCTTCTTGAATCATTTTACCGATGTGTAACATTAATGCATCGAATGCCGCTACATCAACGGCTGGTAGAGTTGGTATTACTTTTTCAGTAAGTGTTGATTCAGGAATAGTGATTCCAAATGCAGTACTCTTGGCTGCTATTTTATGTAGATGTTGATTTTTCCAATGAAGATTAAGCTGTGCTTTGTTAGGAGATATATGTACTTGTTGCGCTAGGTTTTGATTATACTTGCCAAGGCGTTCAAAAAATACGCTTGCATGGAAGTGATCAATAGTGCTGTTAGAAAAGATGGAGCTTCCAAAAGATGGTTTTTGATTAAACAGAAGAAATCCTAATTCTCTTTCAGTTATGCATGCCTGTTTTAGACAATTGGTTTGTTCGATTACTTTTATTAAACGATATGCGCTTTTTTTCTCATCTGATTGAAAATTTTGCAGCATGGTATACGTTGTTAGGCGAAGTTTAACCACATCTTTTTTGTGTATAATGATTGCCTCGGGGGTAACATATTTTGGACCATCCATGGAATGAGTTATGAATGGAGTTACAAGTGTTACTGTTAAAAAGGTAATGCGTTTCATCATTAAAATTCCTTTTTTTATACATTGATTTTTGTGGTCAATTTGGTGATGCTTACCATAGAATGATTTATTATCAAAAGCAAGAGTTATGCTGTGCAAAAGAATAAAGTAATTGTGGTCATTGTTTTTGTCATCATATCATTTTTTATTTTTCGGCATTGTGTGAATGTTGGCGCCTCCGTAGTGGGAACAATTTCATCATCCGTTTTATATCCACTGTTACGTATTCAACAGTTGATTGTTGTTCCAATTGCAGGGTGGTTTGACCGTCGGACAACAGTAGCAGGTCTTGAAGGGCATGTTCAGCGTTTGCAGGAGGAAAATGAAAAACTTTTTGCTGAAAATATCGCATTAAAAGCTATGCATGATTATGCGCAAGAAACGAGTGAATTACGTAATTTTAATAAAAGATATACATTGCGTAATGGTTATATCGCACAAATATTAGCACGTCATTTTTCATCAAGTTATCAGTTCTTTCTTGTTGATGCTGGCAGTTGCCAAGGTATAAAAAAAGATATGGTAGCGCTTTATTGCAATAATATTGTCGGAAGAGTTGCTGAAGTATATCCATGGTACTGCAAAGTGTGCCTGATTACCGATGCTGATTGTAAAGTTGCTTCCTCCGTCGCTAAAACTCCGGCGGACACGTTAACAAAGAAGGGCTTGACCGCCATAGCTTTAGCGAAGGTGGGTGCAAGCGGAATTCATGAAGGCGTTAATGATACAACACGCACAATAATGCGCTATGTGAGTCATTTGGAGTCAGTTGATGTTGGGGATGCAGTACTTTCTAGTGGTGAAGGTCTTGTTTTCCCCAAAGGTTTTGCGTTGGGTAAGGTAGTTGCGGCAGATAAAGGTGAATTATTTTATACAATTACTATTAAGCCAATATTAGACTTCAACACATTACGTTATTGTACGCTCATTTCCAAAGAAGATGTTGCATGAGGTTTGTTTTTTGATTGTTCAATCCATTCAATTTCACCTTCAATGAGCGCTTTCTCTTTGATTATTTTTATGACTGTGCACATTGAACCAATTTCGTTTATCAATCCCAGCGCAAGTGCTTGAGTTCCCGTGAAAAATTTTCCATCAGCCCAGTTAGCAGTAGTAGTGAGCGATAATTTTCTGCTCAAGGCAATTTGTTTGGTCAGTTGTTGATACGATTCATTTGCTATTCCTTCGAAATTATTGTTTTTTTCTTCATTTAGTTTTTGAAGTTGCCATGCGCAAAATGTTTGTCCAATATCGCCAATGATGGCTGATTCTGGGGCAATGATATAATCGCATGCGCTTGCAACCAGGTATGCTCCTGAAGTGCATATATTCTCTACTAAAGCAATAATAGGTTTTGGGTACTCTCTTTTGAGCTGTCGAATATCATGGAATATAGTTTGACTACTTCCTGAAGCAGTATTGGAGCAGTCTATTTTAATGACAATTCCCTTAATATAAGGGTCTTTGAAAAAACAATGTAGTCCTTCTGTTATGCAAAAGGAGTTGTGGAGGGGCCGTGTTATTTGGAGAACTCCGATGTAAGTATGGGGCTCCAGGAGAGGCATATACTGTTTTTTTATGTTCTCGATTAAAAATGGGGCAGCATAAACGAATAGAATCAAAATAAGGATGGTTTTGACAGATTCGAATAATGTCATAATAGGCCTTACAGGTGTAAAATAGAGGTTTTTTGGTATTGGTTTAGTATCATATATAAAAAGGAGGGATTGTGAAAGAAAAGTAAGATATTTTTTTGACTTTTCGGGATATATCCATTAAACTTTTCCCTGTTAAGTTACGATTCAATCTTGGGTTTTTCTTTATACGGGGACCCCAATTGAAGAGTAACGTAAATTGGGGATAAAATTAAGGGCGATTAGCTCAGTGGTAGAGCATCAGTCTTACAAACTGGGGGTCGTAGGTTCGAAACCTACATCGCCCACCATACTACGCTCCTTGCGGAGCTTCGTATGGCAGGCCATCCTTAAAAAGATCTTAAAATTTACTGCGCTCACCCTGAACTTGTTGAAGGGGCAAGCGCATTTCAATTGAAATTTGTTCCTCGGTAGCTCAGAGGTAGAGCAAACGACTGTTAATCGTTGGGTCGCAGGTTCGATCCCTGCCCGGGGAGCCATACTACGCCAAGGCTTCATCCTTCGCATAAAGCTTCGGAGGACACGGTCGTATGGCAGGCCATTCAAGGGAAAAAGCTTGTTTGGGTTTTATATTGTGGGGTGGTAGCTCAGCTTGGATAGAGCGTCCGCCTGTCACGCGGAAGGTCGCGGGTTCAAGTCCCGTCCACCCCGCCATTTTTTGCAAAAACGCAAAAAATGGCGGGTATTTTTAGTGATTCTACTAC
>DATEAY010000049.1 GCA_035288105.1 Candidatus Babeliales bacterium | reverse complement strand
GAACTCGGAGACAAATTATCCACCTGATTAAGAATATCTAACGATTCCTGATGAATAAGCTGCTGCAATTGATTGCCATAACATCGAATAAAAGTATTGATATCATGACCAGAAAGAGATAATAGTTGCTTAATATTGCTGTTAAAATTGTATGATTTATTTGTTTTCTGCAGACAAGAACTACCATCGAGACTGTTTTTATATATAACCGATCGTGCGTTAATTGCTTTTGCCAAGTTAGGTGTATGCGATTTGTAAATAGATTCTAATGTTTCATATTCTGCAAAACGCTCAGAAATAGTTGAGTGAAAAGCCTTTTCTATAATATCAGGCGCATTATAATAACCCTTAATTAATGGTTCTTTTTTAATTGCATCTAATGATTTATAAAGCTTTCCAATACGCTTTTGCAACTTTCTACAATACCTTCCCGTTGCCATATAACAAATTTTTTGCACTAAGCTAAGATTTTTTAATTCCGCATATAAGCTTCGTATCGTATCTTCATAACCAGAATATGTTTGCGCATATTTTATAAATTCATCAAGCATGTATAAACAGCGTTGATTAAGAATTTCTGATTCTGTATATCCTCGCGCAATAAAATGGTCTCTAAAATCATGAACAGTATAGTCATTAAAATGGGACTGATGGGTAGAAAATATACCATAATGATCACATTCTCTATTATGAGAAAAATCATGATTTGATCTATATGTTTCTTTAATGGCTCTATCATTCGACTGAGTAAAATTCATTGTAAGTGTTGCGTGATGATATTCTGCACACATAGACATGCTTACAAAAACAGATAAAAATAATCCAAAAAGTTGAGACCAACAATATCTATTCATATCTGTATCCTTTTTAAAGAAAAAAGAAATGCTGAAAAACAAGTTAGCATAATCTCTTCAACAACCTCCTACCCTATTTTTCTTGCATTATACTCATTATATGCTATCATTGCACAGAAAATTATAATAATAGTCTCTCTTTTTTAAAGGAAAACCATGTACGCAATTTCAGACATTAGTCATGATCTCACAAAGATCATAGATTTTATGGCGTACAGTTCCTTCTTGAGTTGTTAGTCCAATCAAAACCCATCTCACTAAGTAATTTTTACACCATCCCTCTCAGTATCAACATTTTTTAGTTTTAATACGAAAGTATTCTATGGTACGACTTCGTCCAACGAAGGCTGTAAGAGTATTAACTTTCGAAGAAAAAGAACGTGTTGCCAATCTTTTCATACTACTTGTAGAAGTAGATCTACAAAAAGGCGTAACACGTAAGCGACGTGCAACCAAAAGCACAAAGGCAAATACTACACAACGTGTCCATGCAAGCTCAAAAAGCAAAGTAGGGAGCAAAAGAAAAAAGACTCTACAAAAGCCTAAAGAGAACATTGACATAACTCCGCTGTTCTTCATGTAACAAGGCCCACTATGCAATAAACCGTATAGTGGGCCTTGTTTTTGTAATCATTTATCCTTATCTTGATGTTCATCGTATTAACGTCATCTGAGGATTAGCCGCAATGATCGATACCATAATTTTAACGCTCGATGAAGATTCATTTGAAGTAACAAATCCTGATGCATTCACTCCTTCTGCACAATGGACGCAAAATAACACATATGTATTGCGCGGAATCTTATCCAAACAAAACCCCACTAAAAAAGAATTAGTCGCAGGCATTTACAAACCTCGCATAACCCTTTTTCAGCGCCCTACGCCCTTATCTATAACAAAAACAGTGCTTAAAGTTGAATTATCACTGCCTAAACTTTTTTTCGGTAATAACTTTGAAGAATTAACACAAAAACAGTTTCCTGAACTTGTACAAAAACTTTGTACCGCATTACATACCATGGGAATTGCAACTGATGTTGAAACTCTTGCATCTGCTTCTGTTTCTGGCATTCATTTTTCCAAAAATATCCCACTTACTGATGGATCAATTCCGTATCACTACATCAGCAAAATAGAGCAAGCAAATATCTCCCTTTCGCTTGATGTAAACCAAACTGATTATCGCAATAAAGGCCATAGCTATAAATGGCATAGCAACTCATATGAATTGGTTTTTTATGATAAAATTCGCGATCTGGAACAAGCAAAGAAAAGCGATAAACGCTCAATGGAAAAAGATAATACAATTCAGTTGAATCTGTATGAGTCTCTGCATAATAAAAAGATGTTTGAAGTATTGCGCATGGAAGCGCGATTAAATAATCGACGTAAAATCGAACAGATCTTAAAAAAATTAGGGATTAAGGTGCAACTTACTTTTAAGGGCCTGTTTAAAACAAATATCGCACGCAAAGTACTCTTGCATTATCTTGATGAAATTGAACGTGCCCGACCACCACTATTGGATTTTAAAGC
>DATEAY010000048.1 GCA_035288105.1 Candidatus Babeliales bacterium | reverse complement strand
TGCCAGTATTTTAAGTATTGAATTCTTCTCCATTTTCAAGTACGACAGGCTATAATAAACCTGAATAAGATAGACCGGCTGACAGCCTACAATTATATGCTTGTATTTATACAAAATGGTGGCGCAAACAGTTCATTTTTGAAGTAAAATAACCATAAAAGGTGGTAGTAGATTTACTTGGGGAATGCATCAAGACTTAACCAAGGCTACTCCTATACGCAAACAATACATTGAATCATTACAACTTGCTGATCGTGGAGATTATGCAAAGCTATTAATTTTCGCTAGATCCTAAGCGCTTCTGGCTGGATGTAGATAACCAAAAGGGTAAGATAAACTGATGGGTGATTCGCAAGAGTCACCCTTTTTTTGTGTTTAAAAACAGTCTTCTATGGCACCAGAAGCAGCTATCCGAAGCCCATTTGATCAATTTTATTACATTTGGTAATATTAGTAATGATAAAGAAGTTAAGTAATAAACAGAGGTCCTATTATGACTATTTCAAAAAAACTATCAATCGCTATCGTATTAGCCCTCGGCGTGCAGTTAAGTGCTGGTGCGTTTTTTGCTGATGAACATACACTCAAAAATGAGAAATCGCAGATTTTAAGCTTTGCGCAAGATCTACGAACTCAAAATAGCACACAAGCACAAAAAGTTGCTCAATGGCTTGATGAACAGGTTATAAGTGGATCAGAATGTCATCGGGCAATTATAGATGTAATAACAAATTATAATTTAACTGAAAAATCAAAGCTCACATTATTATCTGAAATGATAGCACAGCAAAAAAGTGAAAACAGAAAACGTGCCACACATCGCTTTGTTAATGATGTATGCGCTGGCATTATATGTACTGGTTCTGGTGCCCTTTTTGTATGGGCAGTGATTGAAGAAATGAAAAATCCAAGACCTCGATATTACCATGTTAAGCCAGGAGTCAAAGTTACCTATTCAAGTAATTCTGTTGTTCGTGTACAAACAACGAGCTCAACGTGGCCATACACAACAACAACTTATCGTTATTGATACTAAACAAGCAATTTAAAAAGCCCTGGAAATCCAGGGCTTTTTTTTAATAATTCTCATTTTTATGCTATTCTAAAATTATGAAGACATACAAATTAACCGTAGCTTATGACGGTTCTGATTATTCTGGCTGGCAAACACAAAACCACAAGCCATCTGTTGCTGGCGCCCTTAACCAAGCATTTGCAAACGTGTTTAAGCATGAAATGCGCGTACTTGGCGCATCTCGCACCGATGCAGGCGTTCATGCTCTTGGACAAATTGCACGCATAAAAACGGATCTTGCTATCCCTGCAGACAGATTAAAATGGGCATGGAACAATGCATTGCCTACTGATATTATGATTCGCTCGTTAGAATTGGTAGATGATTCATTCAACCCATTTTGTAATGTTGATCAAAAGATTTATCACTATCACTTTTTTACCGAACGACCATTGCCATTTATCCAACGTTATGGTTATTTTTATCCGTATAAAATAGATTTTGATGTACTAAAAACTGCGCTGCAATTTTTTGTTGGAACACACGATTTTTCCTCATTCAGAAGTAGTGAAGATACGCGTGAAAATACTATTCGTACTATCGATGCAATTAGTTTAGAATATTTACCACGCTATAAAGCGTATCGCATCACGATTAAGGGACAAAAATTTTTACGCCATATGATTCGGCGTATTGTTGGTGCAAGTTTATCTGTTGCATCAAAAGGAAATTCTGCATTACCATTATTACAAAAAGTTATGGATGCATGCAATCCTGCTCACACATTACCCAATGCACCAGCTCAAGGATTGATGCTGTATAAAATTATTTATAAAAAATAGATAAGGACCATCTATGCTTACATCTCGCACAAAAAAAATTATTTTATTTCTCAGCATCACACTCGCTGCATGCGGCGGATTGGGCATTGGAATATACAATTACTATCGTCATGCTATTCCACAAGATAATATTTACGATTTTAATGCTACGCGCGACACCAACGCAATAATGGATATCTTCAACCAGAATTGGTACTGGCTTCTTGCAAGCCCTGAATCTTCTCCTGCTTTTATGATTAAGCATCGTACGTATGATACCAATCCTGTACATTTTGGATCATTGCACATTAAAGTATTGCGTGAAAGTGATAAACTTGCTGGATTTACCGCATATTACATGGAAACACCTACACAAGGCCGATTACTTTTTCTTGCGGTAGATCATGCATTTAGAGGCCGCGGATATGGCAGAATTTTAGCACTGCGTGCTATGCAAGAATTATTCAAGATGGGCGCCGATCACATTGCATTGTGGACACGTGTTTCTAATCTACCTGCACAAAAAATTTATAGAGAACTTGGTTTTCAAGAGATGTTTGATGAAAATGGATATCTTTACTTTGAATTTTGGCCCCAATAATAACGTGACTCACTTCAATTAAAATTTAGTTTCTTATTCCGCTCGCCCTGAGTGTTTTTGCTTTGCAAAAAAGTATCGAAGGGGCACCCTCTTAATTATTACAGGTAAATCATAAGACTAATCCCCAACGCCAAGTTGGGCATTAAATCTTATCTTACTTTTTTTGCATTTCAACGGGTACCTCAATCCCCATATTCTTCAAAATAAACGGTGCAACATCAGATAATCCTGTTAACGGCAATTGCAAATCAGACATCCCTTTCGAAGCATTGCGTAAGCCCTCTGAAGCTTTATGCGAAAGAGGGTTTATCATAATAAATGGTACAGGATTATTCGTATGCCCCGTGCGGGGTTGCTTTGTTACTTCGTCAAACATGTCTTCAGCTTTACCATGATCGGCAGTGATATATAATGTTCCATCCATCTTTTCGATAATTTGCTCATACAGTACACCAAGTTGTTTATCAAGGCATTCTACTGCTTTGATTGTTGCACCAAAACTTCCAGAATGTCCTACCATATCAGCATTGGCATAATTAATAAGATAAAAATCCTTTGGGTCTTCATGTAACGATACAACTACACTGTGAGTTATTTCGTTGGCACTCATTTCTGGTTGAGCACTATAATCGTGCGCTCTAATTGAATGGATCATTGTGCGTGTTTCTGTTGCAACAGGATCCTCATTTTCTCCTCTAAAAAAATACGTAACATGCGCATACTTTTCCGTTTCTGTAATAGAAAAAATAGTTTTACCATGTTCGGCTAAAACATCTTTAAGCGTGCTGCGCACCGATTTTCGAGGAAACAACACAGTAGTTGCAAGATTCACATCATACACAACTGGTGTAATGAAAAAAGTAAGATTAAGAGGTTTAACAATAAAAGGAACAAGTTTTGATCCAATATCCCACTCTGTTTCGTACTGGGTGCCCGACTGGAGAGAAACGGAAGTTGGACTTAGAAAACTACTTGTTAATTCACGCGCGCGGTCTGGTCGTACATTACAAAACAATATACCATCTCCATTATGAATGTAGCCTTCAGCTGTAAGCTGTGTTGGTGGAATAAATTCATCGGTAATAGTATGTGCATAATTACGCTCAAGAACTTTTTCCCATGAATCATATGGACCGTGTTGTTTTTCTGTTAATACGCGATAACTTTTTTCTATACGATCCCAATTGTTATCACGGTCCATCGCATAAAAACGACCATGTAATGATCCTATGATTACCTGACCGTGATTAAAATGTTTTATCAATTGCGAAAGTCGCTGCAAATAATCATGAGCAGATTGCGGCGACACATCGCGCCCATCTAAAAATGGATGTATTACTATTTTTTTTATTCCCGCTCGTATTGCTACTTCAATTACCGCATATATTTGTTGTTCATGAGCATGCACACCAGCATCAGACAACAAACCAAGAATATGCAACGCACCACCAACGCTTTTTAATTTTTCAAACTGTTCAGTAAGAACTTTGTTGGATGCAAATGTACCATCTGCTATGCTACCTAACCATATTTTCATAGGTTGGTCGATTATTCGACCAGCACCAATAGTAAGATGACCAACTTCTGAGTTACCAATCATCGCAACTGGTAATCCTACAGCAGGCCCGCAAGCGGCTAAAATTGCATGTGGATATGTGTTCCACCACTGATTAAAATGCGGCATGTGTGCATGTGCAATTGCGTTATATTTTTTTTCTGGTGAATAACCAAAACCATCAAGAATAACAAGAGCGGTGGGATGAGTTGTTTTCATTAATTCCCCTTTTTACTTAATACTAACAACACTCACCTGCCTGCCAGCAAGATCTGCCTGTCTACGATAAGAAAAATACTCTTCATTGCAGATAGTGCACTTACTATACTCATCATGTATAGAATTTTGTGGTAACCCAACAGAAAGTAAAATGTGCTTATTAAAATGAGGTAAATCAAAAAACAGATTATTATCGCGATACACAATCGCATCACCACTAAATGCGAAGGGTTTTATATGTTGCAGAAAATCTTCTCCAACTTTGTAACAACAAACATGCGCACAAGGCCCCAAAAAAACAGCTACATCAAATACTGTTGTACCATAATTTTTGTGCATACAATCCAACGTTGCACCGATAATATTATTCACTGAACCATGCCAACCTGCATGCGCGATACCAACAGCATTGTTTTTTTTATCAATAAAAATAATGGGCAAACAATCTGCTGTTAATACAGCAATACCAATGTTGCGCTGATTTGTTACTAAAAAATCACCTTCTAAAGATTTAAACGGCATGTGACAGTTGTTTTCTGTTATCACATGCCCATTAACTCCGTGTGTTTGATCAAGAATGATAAGTGATTGCAGTTGCAGATTACGCTGAATATCTTCGACAGTTTCTTGTGCTGTACCAAAATGGAAAAAGGTGTTACCTATCTTGCTCTGCTTTACTTTCACTGAAATCTCTTTCAAGAGCTTGACTAATCATCTGATCTACATTCTTAGATGCCCGTTGCTTCTTCCCTAAAAAAGCACGAATTCTTCCTTCTTCAAAACTATGCATAATACAAATATGATGCTTTAAACAATGAGTTGCAAACCCAGTACCTTCAGTACCGTCAATACCTTTGTCAAGAGTAGGAAATGCTATGATTGCCCGTCTCAGATAGTCTCTTCTACGATTAATAAATGCTTCAAGCTCCACATATTCTTGTTGAAAACATTCAAAATTTAATGTGAGAGTTTTAAACGTTGCATAGTTAGCAAGACAAGTGTTTAATTCGGCTTCTGCAGTAGTATCTGAAGGTGGCCATCCCAACTTCTTAAAAGCAGCCTCATCAGATACCTTATTAGTCACCGTATCTGTCGCTGATTTTAGACCATTTGCTGCACGATCACAAATTCCGTTAAATGCCGCAGTTACATACTCCCCCCAACCCGATTGTTGTGGAGATTGACTCAAAGTAGGAGAATGATGCCCGGAAGAACCCAATAGGACTATAGATTCACCACTTGACCTCCGATGAATAATATCCACCGGTACCGGTGATTGATCCATAGAAAATACCGTATGCACGGCAACCAAAGAAAAGATTCCCACAACTATTCTGCCACTGCTACTCATACTTCTTCCTTACACATATTATGCATATAAAAATTATATTGCACATAACCTAACAAAGAAGAATGCTTTTGCAAAATAGTATCACAAAAAAAGCAGAACCAAGAAATCTTTCCTGGTTCTGCTTTTTTATAATAACGATCTATATTTTATAATTCAAAAGTAACATCAACTCGCACTTCAGGATAGTTCACACACTGTGCATACATATTTTGACGTGCTATGCGATTTTGTTCTTCAAGAATTCTATTTTGTTGTTGTAATATACGCATTCTATCACGTTCAAGACGCGCCTGAGCTTCGAATGCGTCCATGCGCTGACGTTCCAAGCGTGCTTGTTCCCACTGATATAATTCTTGCTGATAGCGAGGATCAGTTACAACAACCTGCTTTATATCAGTAAGCTGATTAATCAAATGATTAGCATATTTTCTTCCTGCTTTATAACGGCCTGCAGCATTGTCTACAAGAAGATAATCCATCATATGACCACAGTTATCATAGTTTACAGAATCAGAACCAAGAGCATTTACATTAGATTGTAGCGTAGAAATATTACGTTCAATATTTTTAACAAAATTCTTGAATGCATATTGGCCACTATCGCAACTGAGTATATAGCGTTTAATTTCACTTGCAGCCGTATAGTGTCCATATTCAAGAATAGTTACCTCTTGAATATATTTATTACGAATAGTGCCTACAGAATCGTACAACGTAAAATAACCTTGATGGAATTCAAGACATTCAGCAAACAATGTAATTTCCAATAATAAACTTTCTGTAGAACTGAGTAAGTTACGCATTATAGAAAGTATTCTCTGATTTTCATACTTGTTTTTGTTTTCAAGAGAATGAATACGTTTACGTAAATCTTGAACACCAGATTGTAGTGTATGTTTTGCAGACCAAACACCTGAGCGATAGTCAGATTGAGAAATGTTTTTGTTCCACACATGTGTAGCAAATTCATAAAGAGCTGATTCTTGGATATCACGTATCTGATAGATATTCTTTGATAAAGGACGCACATGAGCAAGATTGCTAAAATAGCTCATCGTTCCTGTATATTGCAGATCGATAGAACGATATTCACGATCTACCCGTGCAATAAGCTGGTCGTCTGTTTCTGAACAACACCAATCAGCAAAAGCCACAACGCCCGCTGTACCAATCAGTGCAGCTCCTATAGCACAAGCCCCTGCTATAAAGCCATCGTGATTGCCTTTGGCATGCACATTTCCAACACACAATGATGCCATCAGTGGTAGCATCAATGCCATTTTGTTTCTTTTTTTCATCATAATTCCCTTCATGTTACATACATAGTACACGACGACTTATTCTCTATAACCATAACACTAATCAGCTTGCCTGTAAAAAGGGGGCAATTTCGACGTGACAAATAGAAAAAAACCGCATTGGGCACAAAAAAAGAGGCCGGTAAAAGCCTCTTTTATAACCAATTATTATGGACAACTATTCGTTTTTCTGCCGCATAAATGTTGGAATATCCAAATCTTTAGAATCTACTGCGCAACTAAATGTATTGGTTTTCTCGAAGAAATCACTCTGCTGTTTATGCGGTTCTTCTGCCTCAAACACTAGTTCTTCTGCTGATTCCATTTCTGTCATTAAAGGAAGTGGTTCTGCAATTCGTTCAACTTCTTGCACCGGCGCAGCAACAATCACAACTTCTTCTTTTTGAATGATCGGTGCAACAATCACTTCTTCTTCCACAACTGCAGAGCGTTCAAAATCAGTTGCTATAATCGTGACAATAACTTCATCGTGTAAACTATCATCAATTACTGAACCGATAATAATATTGGCATCCTCATGCGCTTGTTCGTACACCACTGAAGCAGCTTCACTAATTTCGTGCAATCCAAGACCTTTGCCGCCAGTAATATTGCACAATACTCCATGAGCACCAACAACACTCATATTTTCTAGTAATGGTGATGATATTGCTTGCAATGCTGCTTGACGTGCTCTTCCTTTGCCTGATGCTTTGCCTGTACCCATTACTGCAAGACCACGATCTTTCATGATTGTACGAATATCAGCGTAATCAACATTAATGTGTCCTGGTCGTGTGATAATATCGGATAGTCCGCGTACTGATTGACTCAAAACACCTTCGTTTATCATCGCAAATGCATCAATCATAGATACTTGTTGATCAACTACTTCAAGCAGTTTCTGATTAGGAATTACAATAAGCGTATCTACATCTTGCTTAAGTCTTTCTATTGCCGCACTTGCAACCGCTGCACGACGTTTACCTTCAAATAAAAATGGACGTGTTACAATTGCTATTACCAAAATACCTTTATCACGCAATGCACGTGCAATTACTGGTAATCCGCCCGAACCCGTTCCACCACCCATACCACCAACAATAAAAACAATGTCCGCCCCGCTAATAGCGTCCATCACCTTATCCAAGTCTTCCTCTGCAGCACGTTTTCCCATTTCTGGATTTGCCCCAGCCCCTAACCCTTTTGTTGACTTAACACCGATTTGAATTTTGTGTTGTGCTTTTGAAAATTCCAATGCCTGTGCATCAGTGTTTGCGACAACAAAACCAATTCCCTGACATCCTGATTCTATAATACTATTGACCGCATTACCGCCAGCGCCACCAACACCAATAACTTTAATTGACACCATTGACTTCTGACGTTGCAATGCTTCTTGTTCAAACTCTATCATCATTTTCTCCTTTTTTTTAAGCCCAATTCCGTTAACACTTTAAAAAAAATCCGATACCCATGATTTCATTCGTTCAAGAACACGTCGCGTCAATGGTTCTTCACTTAGATGCATTTTTATTTTTCTTTCTTGTTGCAGAACATGCACCAATAAGCCATATCCGGTTGCATATAAAGGACTTTGTAATGTTTCCACTAAATCAAATAACACACGTGGCTTTCCAATGCGCACAGGACAATCAAAAATCTCTTCTGCTAATTCTCGCGCTCCTGTTAACAATGATCCACCACCAGTCAACACAATCCCATTCGTCATAAACTGTTGCAACTGATATTTATGTACTTCATTGTTCACTAAGCTAAACAATTCTCTCATGCGCGATTCGATAATAAGAACAAGGTCTGAAAGTCGCACAACTTGCAAATCTTCTCCTTGCATCATTTCAACTTCAACCAGTTCTTCAATTTCAACAAGACTACTAATTGCAAAACCGTAACGTTTTTTTATTCTTTCTGCTTCGTTTTTCATAATCCGTAACCCAATTGCTATATCATTGGTTACATGATTACCTGCTACTGGAAGAACCATGGTATGTCTTACAGCAGAGTTTTTGTAAAACGCTACATCTGATGTTCCACCACCAATATCAATGACTCCAACCCCTAATTCTCGCTCGTCTTCACTCAAGACCGCATCGGCTGATGCAAGTTGTTCTAATATAATATCATTAACGTTTACACCAGCACTTTGACAACAATTTAGTAAATTTTGTACTGAGGAGACTGATCCCATAATAATATGCGCTTGAACTTCAAGACGAACCCCATGCATACCAATTGGATCTTGTACTTGGTCGCACCCATTAATAACAAAATACTGCGGTAAAACATGTAAAATCTGACGACCTTCAGGAATTGCTATTGCTTTGGCCGCTTCTAAAACGGTATCAACATCAGATTGTCTAATTTGACCATGCTTAATTGGCACTACGCCACTTGAATTTACCGAACTAACGTGAGCACCAGAAATACCAATGTACGCCGAGTCTATTGGTAATCCTGCCATCATTTCTGCTTCTTTTACTGCTCTGCTGATTGAGTTAATAGTTTTTGCGATATCAACAACAACACCTTTTTGTAATCCGTGCGATGGAGATTTTCCTATTCCGATAATTTCAATCTGATCTCCCATTCTACGCGCAACAAGAACACAAATTTTTGTTGTACCAATATCAATCGATGTAATGATAGAGTCTTTAATAAGTCGTGCCATAATCATTCCCCCCTTTATGCCTTATAAGCAACAATATAATCTGCAAAACGTGTATCTGCTATCCACGTTATCCCCTTACCAAAATCTTTCCGTTCACCAATGTTTTTTTTTACTAATTCACATTGAGCTAATAACTGTGGCGTTGTTTTTTGAGCAATAGATGAAACAATCGTAAAATGTCGCTCCTGCTTATCAATCAAACGAACACAATGTTCATTAATCAATTCAAGATCATATGTTTCATTAAAATTGGAAGGTAATGCATGCAACAGAGACGATAAAAGAAGTGGGATTTTTGTCATACTTTCTTGCGCAACTGCAATGTCTGGAATAGCAACAAGAACTCTTTCAGAAAAGACATTTTTTGCAAAAAGCTCATCACCAGTTGTAAGAACAAGCGAATTATTAATAGAACAAACAGGTTTATGAGCATAAACCATTACATGCACAGCTACAGGGCGATACGATACAACTACTTTGCTTACAGCAGGAAATTGTTTTTTTAAGTTATCAATCACTACATGTGCAGAACAATTACTGCCCAGTAACTCACCAACCGCAGTGGAAATAGAAGAAAAGTAATCGTCAGAAAGGAGTCCTGTTTGAATACATCGATATTCTTTAACGGAAATAAAAGGGGCTGAATTCCGTCTCAGCCCAACAAATGTCAATAATAAAATGGCAGAAATCAATAAAACTTTTTTCATTTCACGTATACCCCATATTTTTACCCCATCCTCCGTTATTACTTCGTATGGGGACCCCAATGAAGCGATAGCAAAATTGGGACAAAATTCTCTTCACATGGGAATCCGGATAAAGAGAAACTGAACCCCATTGCTTCTTTATTACTCTTTTGGAGGTGAAATAGTCAATAATTATAAACCCCAACTTCACTATCGTTACGTTGGGGGCCCCTGTAAAAAGGTATTTATGAAATTATAAATCGGATAAAACTAAGGTTTAAGGGTACCTTGACGTGTTGAAATTAAGAAAAGCAAAATACCAGCAGCAACAGAAGCATTATAAGAAATATCACTTGCTTTTTGAGGTAATGTTACATGAATGCCTGATGACAAGATTGATTTTGAAATACCAGTTCCTTCACCACCGATGACTGCGCATAGCGGTTTTTTGTAATCACAGGTAGCAGCATTTTGACCATCAAACGTTGCGAGGTACACCGTGTATCCTGCATTTTTTAACTCTATAATTGCCGCAGCAGCTGATTGAGCTGCATAAATTTCAAGATGTTCGCTCAAACCTGCTGAAGATTTAATAGCAATCCCCGTCAACTGAGCTCCACCGCGTTTGATGATAATGGCTCCGTCAACCCCAGTACAATAAGCTGATCGTAAAATAGCTCCCAAATTACGCGGATCTTGAACACCGTCAATCATCACTAGAAACTTGTGTTTTTTAGAATCAAAAAAGACCTTACGGAATGGAAACGCTGTTGTCCATGCAACAACACCCTGGTGATCAGTAGTTCCAACCATGCGATCAAGCACTTCACGAGCAACATATTGAATAGGTACAGGGTACTTTGGCCACAATTTTTGAATCTCTTCAAATGCCTGTGGTGTTGGTTTGGTAGTATAGAGAGAGATAAGCTTACGTCTTTTTGCTTTAAGAAGCTCTACTATTGGGTGAATCCCAAAAATTAATTCGCCTTTTGTTTCTTTATCTTTTTTCTTAATCATCGAGGACCCCTAAATACTGTTGAATTAAATAAGCCTCCATTACGAGACCTATTCATTATACCATTTTTACAGAAGAATTCTCGAAACAAATATAAAAGCTATAACAATATATTGACTCCTGTATGGACATTGTTCATACTGATTATAGGTATTTATAAGTGGGTTATTCATAAAAATGGATTTATTATGATCAAAAAATTATCAAAACATGGGAACAGCCTTGCAATCTTAATCGATAAGCCCATTCTTGATCTACTTGGTATGGATGAGCATACTCATATCAATATAAAAACAGATGGTAATAATATCATTATTGAACCTATCAAAAATCAAGATAAGACGTCCATCATTAGCAAAGATCCCAAAAAGCAAAAAGTATACGAAGAACTAGTTGAGAAATACGATGCCCTTTTTAGAAAACTAGCAAAAAATTAGGAAAAATGGTGTTCATCTTTCTTGAACTAGAGGAAATTATAGCCATTCATAGTCACCAAATAAATACATATGGAGGCCTTCATGGAATACGAGATCATAAGCTTCTAGACTCTGCCATCAATTATCCTCAAGCTATGTTTGCTCAAGAATATCTCCATCAT
>DATEAY010000047.1 GCA_035288105.1 Candidatus Babeliales bacterium | reverse complement strand
AAAGCCTTTAGTGCAACACAATAACGATGACATGAGGGTAATGCGAGCAAAGAAAAAATAAAAAAGTATCTTATTTTGCCCCTTCGTTAGTTACATATTAAACTCTGTATAGAGCGTCTGCATCATGCTTAATGAGTGCTTAAGGGGGCTTTTAAGCCCCCTGTTTTTTACTAAAAATATAAAAAGAGCAGTTTTAATACTGCTCTTTTTTATGTCATGGAATTGTCTCTAATCTTTTTGTTCTAGGCATTTGTCTATAAAGGCGTTTAAAACAGCGGTTTTCTTTTCATGGTATTCCTTGGATTCATAATTCCAATTGCTTCCACCTCGATAATGAAAAAAAGAATTTTTTAATAAAAATTCAAAGTTAGTACAATCATGAGAAAAAAGAAATTTTACATTCTCATGAGTAGTTTCTGATAACATAAAATCCGATGGATAGAACTGAATATCAATCGGATTTCTCATCGCTTTCGGATGATTTTTAAAATAATGATATGTCTGTCCTCCAGGATCCACTCCTATCCCATCCACTTTTCCACAATTAACATTGATCGTTTTTTTATCTGGTAGTGTTTGCATATTAAAAAGAAGAAGGCCAATCCAAAAATATTCGATATGTTGGCGTGATTGGAGAACGCCCGCAATATCAAAACCATCTAAAAACTCCTGCACACAAAAATTTTTAACTAAGAACATATCTGAATCGATGCTCATGACAATACCATCATGGTCAAATCCCAAAGTATCTAAAGAAAATTGAACAACGTTAGAACAACGAACCGAAGGGTGATTATAATCCTCACCTGGCCATCTTTCCAAATAAGGTGCATTGTGGATTGACTGAGGAATTTGTATACAAGGCAGGTTTAGTCTATTACAAGTTTCTATAATTTGGTTAGAAACTTCCTCTTGTGTCGCATCGTTAAAAACAACAAAGGTATAGTCATCTTTAAGGAATTTTTTAAAGGTTTTGTCTTGAATTTCTATAAAATCTGGCCTATTAAAACTATACGTCATAATTAAAACATTTTTGGAAAGAACTAAACCGTTATAATTAAAAAGTGTAAGAAAAAGGAATGTAAAAAGATGGTTTATTTTCATATCTATCCATTTCTAATAAATCTTACATAAGTTCCAATTTTGACCTTGTTTGTAGTTATCCATATAGTGCATCCATTTGTCAAGGCCATAAAAGTTGGTTCTAAAAAAGAACTCTTTTTTTTGTTTTTCCAATCCATAGAGAATGCTTCTCAATATACGGTATGATAATGCCAAGGTTATTTCAGGACTAGGGGTCCCCAACGAAGTGCCAACATAGTTGGGGTAAAAAAGTGGTCTGTTATGTCTATTTTTATATGGGGGGAAGTATGAAGAAGTTTATTGATGGTCTACAATTGGTTCTTTTTGTGGGAATAGCGTCTCTTTTGTACTTGTATGCAGGTAATATGATTGGGGCAAGTATTCAGGAGCAAAAAAATATTATTGATATGAAACTTGCTGATTCATACAAAATATGGAAAGCGATTAACCGATTAGAAGATTTATGGTATTCAAGTTCTACTGGTGAAGTAAGGCCTCTCGCAGACTCAAAAATTGTTGCAGCTAAACTTGTCCAATTAGCAAAGCCTTATGGAGAATTATGGATTTTTGTTGTCGGACTACTAAAAGCTCGCAAGGATGATGATGCAATGCGATTTGCTGAGCAAAAAGAAAAAATTGCAAAAATTTTACGACCAATCTGGCGGCAAGCAAGTCTCGCAGAAAGAGAAAGAAGAAGTAAGATGGGTTTACTTGATCGAATCAAAGAGAATGTTACACAAGCAATGAATCGTTTATATTTCTATTTTTTTCCAACAAAGCAAACTAAAACAAAATTGGTTGGAGAGTTTGATGAAACTGCTGGTACCTATAAGGTAAAAACGGTAGAGCAGTAATTAAAATAAGTAGTCAATGCAAAATAGTCTAGGCAAGCTCCTAGACTATTTTGCATTAAAGAATTCTGTTACACTGATTTTTATACAATTTTTAAGGAGTATTGTTTATGAATAGTAATCATGTTTTGGGCTTGCTGTGCATTATAGCAGGAATAGTAATTGCGATTGTTGCTGTGGGTGATTTGTTGGTGCGTATTATTATAACGCTTGCTGCATTGTCTTTAATCAATTATGGATTGCGTCTTCGTGGTTTACCACCGTTACAATTATTGTTGCCCTTACTTGCAAGTAGAAATCGTTGGTTTTAATAGATGCAAGGTATATGTATGAGTAATGTATCGTTGATGATGTATGTAGGTAACATGGTGCGGATTGGCATATTGCTTTGTGCTGGAATTCCACTGGTCAGATGGTGTAGTGGTATGTGTGCTGTATTCTGTGGTAAACGTTTTTCTCATCACATGGGCGTCATTGTTGGACGCATTATTTTTTATAGCGGGATACTCTTTATTGCAGTTACTGTTTTGCATGAATTCGGTTTTAATGTAACTGCACTGTTGGGAGCTGCTGGTGTTCTTGGTGTTGCAATTGGTTTTGCATCTCAGACCAGTATTTCCAATATTATTAGTGGATTTTTTCTTGTTCTTGAAAGACCATTTTCTATCGGCGATATCATAAAAAGTGGTGATATTGTAGGTGTTGTAGAATCGATTGATCTGCTTTCTGTTCGCGTGTGTACGCTTGATAATAAATTGATACGGTTGCCGAATGAATTGGTGTTAAAACAGTACTTAACCAATCTTACATATTATCCGGTTAAAAGAATCGATTGTATTTTATCAGCGCCGTATTCCAATGATGTAGAAGATATTAAGGCGCAAATCTACACTGTTATTAAAAATAACGGATTATTTTTGCATGAACCCGCTCCTGTTGTGATGCTGCATAAAATAGGTCAACATGATTATGATACTGAAACGCGTATTTTTTTTACGGTGCGCGTGTGGGTTACTACGGATAAATTCTCATCAGCATCCGCAGTTTTAATGCAGCAGATAAAAGATCAGTTTGATACAAATAAGACTATTATCACTGTTGTGCACAATAACTAGAGTAAGTTTTTTTGTACAACAGCTGTTGCAATTTTTTTGGATGATGTGATTAGATAGTATGCATGTCAGTACTATTGTATAAAAAAGGAGTGGAGAAGATGAACGGAAGAAAGAGTTTTACGTTAGAAGCAATTGGTTTTGCTTTTAAATCGCTCGTTGAGCATGTACGTCTTTTTGTTATTGTTTTGTTAATTGGAACTGGTCTTATTTCATTAGTTGTTGGTATTATTGCATTTTTGAATAAAGGTTTTATTCAAACAATTATGACGTCCCAAGCACTGAGAGATTATCAAGAATGCATTGGTTATAATTGTGCAACAGTAGCGTATCAATCAGGTGCTACGTTGATGAGCTTGGTATCAGCTAACTTTTTTTCGTTGCTTATTTCAGCAATAATCTTAATGCTTTTCTTTGTTGGTTTGGATTTAGGGTTTAAAAAAATTGCGCTTGCTCTGCATGACCGTAATGATAGTTCATACAAAGAATTGGTTTCTTGTTTTGGTTTAGCTCCTAAAGCGTTTATTGGATGGGCGTTGTATTGTGTAATGGTATGGGTTGGATGGCTAATATTTGTTTTACCAGGATTTATTGCTTTGCTACGCTTTGCTTTCTTCCCTTATTTTATTATCGACAAAAATATGGGACCGATTGATGCACTCAAAAGAAGTTATGAAGTGACTACACATCATATGTGGGATATCTTTGCACTTTGGGTAGCAATGAAAATTTTAGTATCCCTTGGTTTTGTAAGTTGGATGGGCGTTATGATCACTTGGCCACTGTCAACACTTGCATACGCATTTTTCTATCGTAAGTTGGTAACAGATAATAACAATCAAAGCAATCAATATAAACAAAACAAAATGTATTAAAGTTATACCCCATGTTGCGATCTTCTGCGCATGGGGGCCCCAATAAAAGATTTTGTTGAAGAGCATGAAATGAAATTTAAATCCGTCGTCTAAATTTTTTTTCAATTTCGCTTAACGATAACAGCCATCCGGTTGGCCTGCCATGAGGACAGGAAAATCGGTTGTTTGTTTTTTCTAAATCACGCAGTAGTTGTTCCATTTTTTCTTGTGTAAGGATGTCTCCAGCTTTTACTGCGGCTTTGCATGCCATTTGTGCTTGTAATTTGTGATTTATTGTTTTTTTGAATGTAGCCTCATCAAGTGATGCACACTCAGCAATCCATGAAATAACTTCTTTTACAATATCAGCAATTGATTGATCTTTTAAATGCACGGGAAGTGATTGTACAATGAGTTGGTCGCTTGCGCATTGTTCTATGAGAATTCCATTCGTAGTAAAAATATCAAGATGCGGTGTGATAGTATCGATATCTTGTGCTGAGAGCGTAATAATATGTGGAAATAGTAGTTGTATTGTTGCAACTTCGGTAAACCGTTGTGAAAACAATTCGTATAGAATTCGTTCGTGTGCTGCGTGCTGGTCAACTAAAAATAACCCATCCTCTTTTTCAACAAGTAAGTATGTTGTGTTGTATTGTCCGATTAGCCGGTACGAATCGGCGGATGTTTGTTTCGATGAATCATCTACAAATGGGGTTTGTTGATGATTTAAATCAATGAGAACTTGCCCATTGTCTTCTGCACCCTTCGATACATCCCCTGCGGGGACACTCAGGGCGAGCGGGTCTAGGTTGTCATCCAATAGATTGTATTTCCAGTTTTTGTGTAAATTTTTTTCTTTTGTGAAAATTTCTTTCGACCAATTCAGAGATTCCTCTCCGCTCGCCCTGAGTGCTTCCGAAGGAAGTGTATCGAAGGGTGCAAATGAAGAATAGCTAAAATCGCGAACCTGCTGAGAATATGTTGGTGCTGATTTAAACGTCACATCTTTCTTAAGATGCGCAGATACATTATTTTCCAGCGCAGCTTTTACGGCCTGCTGTAATGCCTGTTCCACACGACGTGGATGCAGAAATTTAACTTCTTCTTTACGCGGATGAATATTAATATCAACTTCATTGGCTGGTACAGTAATAGTAATTGCACCAATTGGATAACGTCCATTAGGAATAACGTTAGC
>DATEAY010000046.1 GCA_035288105.1 Candidatus Babeliales bacterium | reverse complement strand
AAGACAAGAAGACATTTTAACAAAAATTGCTCATGCAATTGTTCAACCCTCTCATCCTGCTGAGATTGATCGTGCAGATATGATACAAAAATATATTGATAAGTGGGATGAGAGGCATAAAAAGTCTTAATCTATTTGATTTTGCGTTATTAAAAGAATTGCCGTATAATAATGTATATTCTTTAGTTTGAAACATTAATTTTATATTTTCTTAGTTTTTAGGATGATGTCATGCCAGTACCAAAACGGAAACGCTCCAGAGCCCGTCGTGATTCGCGCTTTGCAAATAAGGGTATTAAAGTAAAAGCAATCTCTGGTTGCCTTAATTGCAAAGATCCAATCGTTCCTCACACTGCTTGCAAAAACTGTGGTTTTTACAAAGGTGTTAAAGTATTAGCTACTAAGGCTGATAGAAAAGTTAAGCGTCTTGCTGTAAAAGCAGTAAAAACGCCAGCAAAAAAAGCGTCTGACGAATCACAAGCTGAGTAATTTAACCCCATTCTCCATTGCATTACGAATGGGGACCCCAATTGAAGAGAAGTCAAAATTGGGGATAACTTTGGGCTAATAATAAGGAACTTTATAATGATTGCGGTTGATGTTATGGGGGGCGATTATGCCCCGCAAGAGACGATCAAAGGCGCATTGGCTGCAGCACAAAAAGGAGTTCCCCTTATCTTATTTGGCAACCAGGATAAAATTATGCCATTGTTGGCACATTACTGTCCTCGGTGGCGTTCTCTTCCAATAGAACTTGTTCATTGTTCTGATGTTATTGATATGGATGAAGATCCTATTCGCGGTATGTTACGTAAAAAAGATGCGTCAATTATTCGTGCGTTGCAAGCAGTGCATTCTGGTAAAGCGCAGGCGTTTGTCTCTGCTGGTAACTCAGGTGCCGTAATGGCAGCGGCAACAATTATTATTGGTCGCGTACCGGGTGTTTTGCGTCCAGCAATTGGTACTTTTTTGCCTACTAATAACGGTTCCTTGTTTTGTCTTGATTTGGGTGCAAATCCTGATTGTAAGCCCGAATATATGGTTCAGTTTGCGTACATGGGTTATGCATACATGCGTCTTGTAAAACATATAGCTCAACCGCGTATTGCGTTGCTTTCTAACGGACATGAATCGTACAAAGGTTCTACTCTTGTCAAACAAGCCTTTGAGTTAATGTCAAAAACAGATCTTGAGTTTGTTGGTAATATTGAATCGCGTGATATTTTTTCTGGTCGTGCTGACGTCATTGTGACTGATGGATTTACCGGTAATATACTACTTAAAAGTATTCAGGGAACAGCGAAGGCTGTTATGGATTGGATGAAAGATGAAGCATCGCGCTCATTGTTTTTGAAAGTATTACTTGGTCTGACATATCCGTTACTCAGTCGTATTAAAAATAAAATTGATTACGCGCGTACAGGTGGAGCGCTTTTATTGGGCGTCAATAAGCCGGTAGTAATTGCACATGGATCTTCAAAAGAGCAAGCAATTACACAGGCGATTTTTTTTGCTCAGAAAACGATAGATCAAAAAATTATGCCGACATTTAATGAAACTTTAAAAGTGTTGTTGGAAAAAGGTACGAATGTCATCAAGGTAGTCAAGCAGCCGCCTGTTTTTCATCAAGCGCAACTTTAGGACACTTTATTTTTTTGCTCAGGTATGGTACGTTTTATATCCAATCTTCATTTCATTTCGATCGGGTACCCATTAAAAGGAACTGGAAATGCGAGAAAGAAGCGGAGTTGGGGATTAAAGTTGGGCTAAATCATATGTTTAACAACAGTTTTTCGTGGAGTTATGTAATATGGCTATTCAAAAAACGACGCGTTCGTCAATTTTCCAAACTATTTCTGATGCACTACGTGCGCAAAGTACATTGATCGGAGTAGTTTTTTCTGTTTTTGTGATGGTAATGGTTTTGTTCTTTGCTCATAAACTATGGGTAGTAAAAAAAGAGCGAGCAGCTCAATATGATTTCAGTTCTTTAATGACAGAATACGAAACAATATCACGTGAAAAAAATCCTGAATGGTCTGCATTGCTTGAAAAGTTTGAAAAAAATTATGAAAAGCATGCAAGCTCATCATTGTTACCCTATTATTTGGGTTATAAAGTTCGCATTTTATTAAATCAGGATAAAAGAGATGAAGCGCTTGCTACATTGGATAAAATGATTACTGATATGCCAGGATCGCCAATGCTGGCCTTGTACGAAATGGAACGAGCCTTGCTGCAGTTGGACAATGCAGATGATGTGATCAAAACAACTGGATTGGAAACATTAAAACAATTAGCGCACGATGCCAATAATAAGTTCCGTGATAGTGCACAATTTTATTTGGGGCGCTACTACTGGGCAATGAATCAGACTGATTCGGCACGTGAAGTATGGCAACAACTTGTTGATGAGCAACGCGATGAAAAAATATCGCCATCTCCATGGGTAAGTCATGTACAAGATAAACTTACATTAACGATTGTGTAGCGAGACATAATGAGTATTGAAAAACCAGTGCGAGTTCGTTTTGCGCCGTCACCAACAGGGCATTTACATATTGGTGGGTTGCGAACAGCATTATTTAATTGGCTTTTTGCGCGTCACCATGGTGGCGCGTTTTTACTTCGCATAGAAGACACTGATCTTGAGCGATCAACAGTTGAATATCGTGATTCAATATTGCATTCATTTGCATGGACGCAATTGGAACACGATGAAGAAATTGTAACGCAAAGTGAGCGTATAGCAGAGCACCAAAAAGTTGCGCAACAACTTATTGATGCAGGCAAAGCGTATCGTTGTTTTTGCTCACCAGAAGAACTGCTTGTGCGCTATGGGCGTGAACATGCAGGGGATGATTTTTTTGTGACGTATGATGGTTACTGTCGTGACAGACCCACACAAAACGGTGATGAACAAAAACAACATGTTGTTCGTTTTAAGTTGCCTAAAGATCGCACTGAAGTTTCTTTTGATGATCTTATTAAGGGAACCATAACATTTGGTCTTGATCAACTTGATGATTTTATTATTCTCCGCTCCGGCGGTTTTCCCATGTACAACTTTGTTGTGGTAGTTGATGATGCTTTTATGGGCATTACGCACATTATTCGCGGGGAAGAACATATTGTTAACACACCAAAGCAAATTTTACTGTATGAAGCGTGTGGATATGCAGTACCATTTTTTGCACATTTACCTCTTATTTTGGGGCCAAGTGGCGATAAATTAAGTAAACGTGATGGTGCAACATCAGTTGTTGAATATCGGCGTGAAGGTTATCTTCCGCATGCACTGCTTAATTATTTGGCACGTCTTGGTTGGTCACATGGTGATCAGGAAATATTTTCATTATCAGAATTGATTGAACACTTTTCTTTGGAACATATTGGTAAAAAAGGTGCAATTTTTGATTTTGAAAAACTTGCATGGGTCAATGGTGTTTACTTAAAAGCAATGACAGAAGAAGAAATTTTTGATGCAATTGTGCGCGATGTTGATGCTCATTTTATTACACAATTTTCATGGCCTGTTGAAACAATTAAACAAGTTATTGCGCTGTATAAAGAGCGTGTCAAAACATTAAAAAGCATGGTTGAAGAAGTTGTGCTGGTACACGATGGTACGCAAGAGCGACATGCAGAAGACATGCAAAAATGGATTAGTGCTGAGACAAAGTCTCATCTTGATGCAGTGATTAATGCCCTTGAGCAGCAAGAGATACTAACGCATGATAATTGTGCAGCTATTGCAAAAGAGCTAGCAGCACAACTTGGTATTAAGTTGGTAACATTATTACAACCTATTCGTCTTGCATTACTAGGAAAAGCGTCTGGTCCTGGAGTATTTGATTTGTTGGCTGTTGTAGGAAAAAAGGAAATTGTTGCTCGTTTGAAGGCGTTTCGTGCTAGTTTGGAATAAGTTTAAAAAAGTTCGTTTCCTTCGATAAACTCAGGACGAACGGGATTAAAAATTTCTTACTCCGTTCGTGGTGAGCTTGTTAACCCCATGTTCCATTTTATTTCACACGGGGACCCCGGCTAAGAGTAACGAAGCTGGGGATGAAACCTACGAACGCTTAAAGGACTCCTATGAAAATAGCATTATTGTTTCCTGGTTATGGCAGCCAATTTGTTGGTATGGGTAAAGAGTTATACGATGAATATCGTATTGTACAAGAGTATTTTGAAGAAGCCTCAAATTGTTTAAATACCAATTTTGTTAAATTATGTTTTGCGTCTTCAGATGTTGAATTAGGTAAAATGGGAAATGCATACACTTCTCTCTTTTTAGTTGGCAGTGCTACCTACGCAGTCTTAAAAGAACATGGTATAGAGCCTGATGTTGTTGCTGGATACAATAATGGTGAAAGCGCAGCATTGTTTGCAGCGGGATGTTTTAGTTTGCCAGATGGTTTATATTTATTGAATAAATTTTGTTCATTTTATCAAGAAATTGTTGATGAAATGGAAGTGGATGTTTTGCATGTTACGGGAATTGCAACTGCACAGCTTGAAGCTGCATGTACCAAAGTCAGCGATGATGAAAATAAAGTATTTGTAGCTATTTATAACAGTCCTACAGATCACATTATTGCAGGAAGTCGCACAAGTCTTGCACAATTACAAGATATGTTTGGTGATGCTCAAATGGAATATGTTGGTGTAGAAGCAGGGTTACATTCATCATTGATGAACAGTGTGGTTGATCTGTTTAAAAGTTATTTGGAAAAAGTTGATTTTAAAGATCTGAAAATACCATTGATTAGTTGTATCGATGGCAACACAATAACGGCAGGCGCAGATACTAAAGAACGCTTTATTCGTCTCATTAATTCATCGTTAGATTTGACTCGTGTAATGCGAGAGTTGGTTGATTATGATTGTATTCTTGTTGCAAGTCCAGGTAATAAGTTATCTGAAGTAATTAAGCAGCAATATCCAGAAAAAATTGTTATGTCGATTGCAAAAAAAGCAGATATTGACACACTTAAAGAGATAATAAAATAACAAGCTCTTTAGTGGGTCCCCGCGCGGAATAAAGTGAGCGTGGGGTGAGAGATATTGACACACTTAAAGAGATGTTATAACAAATCATATTCATTTCCTCGGGGGGGTCCCCGTACGAAATGAAATGGAGTATGGGGTATAAATTGATGGCAATTGAAATGAATGAAACGGCAAGTAAAATTATTTCCATTATCGCTGAGAAGTTACATATTGATGTGTCAGCAGTAAATGCACAGTCAACATTACAAGATCTTGGTGCAGATTCTCTTGATATGGTTGATATTATCATGAAAATAGAAGAAGAATTTGGCATTGAAATTAATGATGAAGATGCTGAAGGTTTGCACAATGTTCAAGATGTGATTAATTATGTGCATGCGTTACGCATAAAATAATAGCTTATACGAAAACTAAGTTCTATTTCCACTCTAAGATATTTCCCTGCGCTCATCCTGAACTTGTTGAAGGATCAGCGCCTCTTGCATTTTTATCTGTAGATTTAATAAAAATTTTAGATTTAAAATGTTTTTTATTATGTGCGCTTAATCCTTCAACAAGTTCAGGATGAGCGCGGATAAGACATAATCACGAAATATTTTAGGAAGCCTTTTGCTTAACGGGTACCCGACCGAAATATAGTGGAGGTTGGGTTAGAATGAAAATCCGCCTTTGAGCCACACGCTAGCTTGTCCCATTGTAGTGTTTGTTGGCTGATAGGCGTTTCTTGTGTTAATACCTTCAAATTCAATTTCGGCACCAATACCTAAAAATGGTATTGAATCGATACTAGTACATTGTGTCCATGCATGTGAAAAATGCCAGAATAATTTTTGTGTAATAATAAGTGGTGATGCTGCAGATTTTACATTGATATCACCCGTTGTGATGAATACTGGGAACAATCCATCGGGAATAATTGGACCGGTTTCATAAATAGTTGCAAGGCTTTCTGTTGTATTGTTTGGTTGTCCTGTTATTGGATTAACCGCGAATTGTACACCTTTCAGACCAAATTTATGTGGAGCAATTCCTTCTCTCAGACAAATTTTTTCTCTACTTCTAATCCATCCATTGTAGCCAATATCAAAAAGAAAATCGTTATAGGTATATGCAAACATAAATACCATGTCTGCTACAATGCTGCAATGAACATCACATTCAAGTGTTGTAAAATTAATTGCAGGAACTATGCGTTCAGTGAATATGCCATTTTCATCAAATTCTTTTGCTAAAATATAGCGACTGAAAAAACCATTTTTACAAAAATCAAAAGAACGAGTTTGCCGGGCTTTAAGCATGTTAGTAAAGTTTGCTTCAACCCACATGCATAATTCCTGTTCTCCATCTTTTTCCCACAGTCTGGTGTGTCCGGTAAAACCAACACCAATTCGCCAATTTTTTCCACAACCAACGCGAGGTTCAAAGAAAAATATACCTTTGGGACGAGATCCTGTTGGTGCAGATGCTCGGAAATTAATTCCAATATGTGATGTCTCTCGTCGTATAAAATCGTAGCCAAAGACTATTTCTAGTGCAGCGAGTCCGCTCAGCGTTTGTGCTCCACATATTTTTCCATATTTTAATCTTTCAACTTCACCAAAAGGGTAGAGGCCTTTCATTGCTTGAGTAAAAGATGTGTAGGGAGCATTAACCGCATTGGCAGCCATATACCCTGCAGGAAAAGGGATATCTGTTCCTTCGTTCAAAATATCTTCACTTAATTTTAAATTCCATTGTGTCCACACGCCAGGCCCGCGGAATTGTAAGTATAATCCTTTTACCCATCTATCGAGCCCAATGTAGAGTGCCATATCAATGATGAGATTGCGAATAAGAGGTTTAAAGAAAGTATCATTTGCAAAAGCGGGAGATAATCCAAAATAATCAGCGAGCAGTTCATTGGTGTCAGCGCGCCCAGGAACTTGGCTGCCTGAAAGTGAAAATGTATCAGAATTAAAGAGTGCGAGTGAAATATTTTTTGGTCTGAGTGATTGATTATATTCTGGTGTAAAGCCGATTACTGAATAATTTTTTTCTGCATCATAGCGATGAATAAAAGGGTGCCAACCAACAATATCGCGCGCGGCATTCATGTCTTGTGATCGTGGACTAAAATCTGAAATTCCACGCAGTTGTTCTGATGAATAAAGGAATGATGATGTCAGTGATGTTATCAGTAATATAATTATTCTACTTTTTTTAATCATGACAGCTCCTTTGCATGTTGTTATTACTGTAGAATGTGTTGGGTGCTGAATACAATAGATTCCCTTTTTGTACAATATGGATGAGTAATGTATATTGGTTCGAGATATTTTTTATAAGGGGTTTACGCGGTGAGTGTAAAAAAGATGAGCATTTGTTTTGTGTTGTTTATTTATTCATTTTTTTCATCTGCAGAAGTGGGATTGCAAAATCATAAAGCAGAAGTTTCTTTTGATCCAGTATATGTATCAAATAAAAATGATGGTCATCATGTTCGACCGCATGAAACACAGGAAAGTTCACATACTCACAATTCATTACAGCATCATTATACTTTGATGTCCGTAGCGGATTTTCAGCGGGCTTTTTGTGGGGCAGTAGAAAAGGAAGTTTTAAGCAATCTTAATTTGTTTGCGTTTGAAAATTTTCGTACCTATGTCCGTTCTTTGAGTGGTTACAATGAGCATGTATTGGCTCTTGAAGCCAAGATCAAAAATGATAAACATTTCAAAAAAAAGACGGCATATATTCCTGGCTTTGAATATTACTTTGGTTTAAGAGGTGAAAGTTCAGGCTTTCATGATTTTGTTGTGCAAGAAGCGCAGGCCATTCGTACACAACAAAATAAAAAATCACAGCAGGGAATTTTGCGAGTTGATGATGTACAAAAGTTGGATAAACTTGAGCAGCAATGGATGTCAAGAAAAAAGTTTGCTTGTAATCCAATTCGCTTAAATGATCGTCTTAATTCGCTTCATGCAGTACGTGTCACGCGTAGCAAAGAACTTGATCGTCAATTGGAGAGGGAGTTATTCGAATCTTGCAACACAATCAAACAATTAGAAAATAGTTTTGCCCGTAATCATCATGTTCAAGCGTTAGCTCCTGTAGTTCATTTTTGTGCAGCGCAAGCAACAAAAGAGTCTTGTCCTATTATTGCATTTGGATTATCTGATTTTTGTCATGTAGTTACGAAGGTTCTTTTGCATGGAATGAATGTACTCTATGATGCAACGTGTGCTGTTGGTAAAGGAATATATAAGAGTGGTCAGGCTTTTACGAGTATTGAGCATTGGAAAGATATGGCAACAGGAATGTTGCAATTAGGCCTGTTGTTTGCTGATGCAGTTGGTCAGGAAGAAGACTTCCATTATGCAGCAGTTTTGGCAAAGTTTTCTGAAGAATCCGATGTTATTGTGAGGTTTTCTGAGAAGTATTGTTTACACACGCAAGTTCAAAAAGATCTCATTAATCGTTGTGCCAAGGAAACGTATCAAAAAATAAAATCCATGTCGTGGCAAGAATTACTTGAGGGTGGGACTGAAATAGGTACCACTATGATTTTAGATACTTTGGCTTTGCATGCGTTGAGTGGTTTTACCAAAACAACAAGTAATGCTTTTATAAAGCAGCTACATAGTGTTGTAGAAAATGAGGCATTGTTCGCTGGCGAATATACGGTAGAAGTTGCTGGTTTTGGGAAATTGATTGTTGAAGAGGGAGCAGAGGTT
>DATEAY010000045.1 GCA_035288105.1 Candidatus Babeliales bacterium | reverse complement strand
TACTAACGCACTACACGCAGAAGGAATTGATCCTGAAATTATACGCGCAATTGAGCAAGCACTTGCAGTATTTCAAAAAAATGGTGCAAGCATTAAACACATTACATTACCATCTCTTGATTATGCTGCAGCAACATACTTTATTGTAAGTCGCGCAGAAGCTGCATCAAATTTGGCACGCTTTGATGGCGTTCGTTACGGATTGCGTAATAAAAAAGCAACTACTTTGGGAAAAATGTACAGCCAAACTCGTCACGATGGTTTTGGCGAAGAAGTACGCGCACGTATTTTAGTTGGTAACTACGTTCTTTCAGCTGGACATGCAGGACAATTTTATAACAATGCAAAAAAAGTACAGCGCTTGATCCGTCATGAATTTACGCAAGCATTTGCAGATGTTGATGTGTTAGTAATGCCCGTGCATCCTGCTCCTGCATTTAAGTTTGGTGCATTTGCTGATAATAAATTACAACTCGATCTACAAGATTATTTTACATGTGCAATGAACCTGGCAGGAATTACTTCACTTTCGCTACCATGCGGTAGTAGTAAAGAAAATTTACCAATTGGATTGCAGATTGTTGGACCAGCTTTATCGGAAGAATTGTTATACCAAGTTGGTCATACATATCAACAAGAAACTGATTGGCATACAAAAACGCCACATGGTTATGGGAACAATTAAAACGACGAAATTGAAACATGTTAATCAATTTATTAATAAAAGGCATAGCATCAGGCTTCTCACTGGCAGCTCCTGGAGGCGCTATAGGTTTTTTATGCATCAAAGAAACATCAAAAAATGGGGTTAATCCTGGTTTGATTGCAGGATTAGGTGCTGCTACTGCCGATATGCTGTATGGAATCCTAGCCGCAGTTGTTTTAAAAATGATGGACGGTATTGTAACAAGTCATGAACTATCACTCACAATTATTAGCGGTATTTTTTTTTGTTATATGGGAGTAGAAAGACTTTTTTCAACTTCCTCTTTAGAAGACATTAAACCCATACCAGGTAAATTATTACACATTTACCTTTATACTATTCTTTTAACATTAAAAGATTTTTCCACCATACTAGAATTTATAGCACTGTTTATAGCATTCGATATTAACATTAACGAGCTTCAAGATTCTATTGGTTTTGTAATCGGAGTGTTTTTAGGTGCAGCAATATGGTGGTTTTTATTATGTTTTATGGATACTTTGTTACATAAAAAAACATCTATGCGTCTACTCCGCTATGTAAATTATATTACAAGTATCATCATTTTTATTTTCGGCTTACATGAGTTATTTAAATAGAAAAAGTTCTTTAAAAAGTATATACCTACTCATTTTTTCACCCAACCAGACAATATTATTGCAATTAGAAATTTAACAATTGTAATATAGTAGTGATATCTCGGTGTATATATCATGAACAATAGGGGTTGGATTATGAAAAAATATATCCTTTCTTTTTTCATTTACGCAAACATTCTTTGCGTACACACTACTTTTTCCTGCCCCTATAATTTCTCACCCGATGACCAACGACCATTTTTTGAACAATACGAAATAGAAAATAATATTGCTACGACGGAAGAAAAGGAAGAAAAATGAAAAAAATAGCACTTCTCATTATTATCCTATTCACCTGCCCACTTATTGCAAGTGTTAATTGCCTCAGTAATACAAAAAATTTGCAAGAGGACTTTGATGATAAAGAATGGCATTCTGTTGCATGTGACTGCCCTTGTAAAACAATAAAAGGTGGCTATTGCATTGAATGTTGCCACTTACAAAATGCCGATACATACACTGTTGTTATACCAACAAAAATTGCTTTGCAAGGCGGTAAATCCACGTATCCATCATATGACCCAAAAGTTGCCCTGCGCAAACTTGCTTTTGAGTATTTACAGAGTAAGAAATAATACATCCTTCGATACATTTTTCATCCCCAGCTTCGCTTCTCTACGCCGGGGTCCCCGTGTGAAATGGAATGGAACATGGGGTAAGAAAACACTCAGGACGAGCGGAGAAAACAACAAACTATCAAAATGACCTATCCTCCTCCGCTCGCCCTGAGTGCCACGTAGTGGTGTATCGAAGGGTTAAATTTATTTCTTCCCCATCAAAAACGGTATAACAGAATCTGCATTGAGCGATAGCGAATCAATACCTTGTGGCACATTGTATGTTTATTTGGTATTATCAAGATCGCTTTTAAAGAAATACAATCGCTTTACCAAAAATATATAGCTCAACATGGATATTGTTTTGAAGCATTTATCACGATTATCCCTTATCATCTTATTTTGTATCTCACTATCGCACACATGGATAATCGCTAATAATTTGTATGAGTACGATACTTATCCCAGATTAAACGTCAGTAATGTTGCACATTTAGAATCTCTCATTAAACATTGGAATTCCAATCCCAATCGAACAAGTGAAGATGATAAAAGAATAAAAGATCGCATACAAGCAATCAAAATGACTAAGGAAAAAGGAAGTAGATGTTTTGACTACACATCTATGGTTCCTACTTTCAATGTAGATGATATTTATTTTCTAGAGTTCAGCAACACATACGGTACTCATCTCGATTGCCAATTGCACAAAGAATTACATCAAACTCGTGACATAATCCATCAACTCACACGTACTTTTCCGGAAAATGAACATATATTGCACATAGCTCCCATAGTGCATCTTTATGCAGCTTATGCAAAAACTGAAAATGATCCCTATTTTGCGTTTGAACTTGCTGATTTCTGCCGTGTCGTTACTCAAATGCTTTCGCAAGGAATAAAAACACTACATGACTCAACCTGCAGTATTGGAAAAGGCATACATCAAGGCACAAGAGAATTTTTTTCTCTTCAGCATTGCCATGAAATTGTTACTGGGATAATGCAGCTCGGATATCTATGCTGTGAGTCTCTTACTGAACCAAATATGGCTACTTTCTTAATGTTACCAGAGTATCTTCAACATCCTGATACATTCTCTGCATTGGCGAAAAAAGACAGTATTCGTTTAAAAGATACCGCCAATACTATGTATGAGCAATTGAAGAAGGCACACAAAAAAATTAAAGATATGTCTTGGCAAGAGTTTCTTGAAAATGGCGCTCACTGGAGTACGTTAACAATATTGCAAATCTTATCATTTCATGCTCTCAACAATTTTATTTTGATGAAAATGATTCCAGTCAAAATAAACACCCGCCCTCCAGTAGCAACAACTATATATGAAGGATCATCTCTCTCAATTGAAGGCTTTAAGACATTTGTTATTGATCACACACCTACTATTCCAACCAAAGCTATTAATGTAATTAGAAATAATAATTCTCTTTTTAAACAAGCGGTTGATCATATCGAAAATCTTAAGCCAATTTTACCTAACATTAATAATGTTCTTTCTAAAAGAATCGGGACAGTGTGGGAAAAAATAAAACCAACGGATCTCATGTACCCAGGTACAAAAATTCCTAAATCATTTGAGCTTACCGTTGGAAAACAAAAGTTCTGGGTGTGTCCGAATAGCACTGAACATATGCTAGAATATATCCAGGACAAAATTAAAACTCAACACAAAAAAATTATTACACATAATATGCCCATGAACTGTCAAGCACTTCTTACTAGCTTTAAATCTGCCGTAGAACAAGCCATATCTCAAGGCATACAATATGACACAATGATTACAATTGGTTGTTGGGAACTTAGATTTGGCATGCCTAGAAAAGAAGGATTATTACCAACCATCTATCATGCAAATTTTAAACCACAAAATTGGTAAATCAGAAAATATAAAGAAAGAATAATAACATGTTAAAACTTAAAGATATTTCCTCAAATACCAGTAAAATATACAATGAGTCAGATTATTACGTCACAATTAAACTTTTGTTTGAAAAAACAAATTTTTCTGACGGTGTTTGCTATTGGAATGCTTACGGGAAAGAAAGTTCTTTGGTACAAATAGGCTTGTCAAATCCAACAGGAGCTATTTATAAAATTGTAAGTTTTTTCCACCACACTATTAGACACAAAGTTGATCCAGATGTAACAATAATGCATACTAATGTTCCTAAAAAAATAGGTCTTCCATTATTTGAAACTTATATAGAGAAATACCAAGAAGGGTATTATCATCTAGATGAAAAAATCGATTTTGAAATATATACAAGCAAAAAAAATACTACCATTATTTTTTCATCAAATACCGTAGTTCTTCATGTAATTAATGATCTCATTATTTTCGGTTTTGATAATGAAAATAACTTATGCTATATCCATATGAAAAATATGGTACTTGAAGAAGAAGGAATGATTTTCGTTAAGTAGCCAAAATGCCTATTTCTTATTTCTTCCCCACCAAAAATGGAATTACCGAATCCGCATTGAGCGAAAGTGAATCAATACCTTTTTCAATTAAAAATTCTGCAATCTCAGGATAATCAGAGGGTGCCTGACCACAGATACCAATATATTTTCCACTTTTATGCGCACCTTCAATCACAAGTGCCATCATTTTTTTGACTGCTTCATCACGTTCATCAAATAGTGGTGCAATAATTGTTGAATCACGATCTACCCCGAGCACTAGTTGCGTTAAATCATTTGAACCAATTGAAAAGCCATCAAAAAACTTACTAAATTCTTCAATCAAAATTACGTTTGATGGAACTTCACACATCATAATTAATTCAAGCCCATTTTTACCTTGCACCAAACCATATGTTTTCATTGCGTCCACAACTTTTTCCGCTTCTTGCACAGTGCGAACGAACGGAATCATAATTTTTACATTTGTAAGTCCCATTGTTTCACGAACACGTACCAGGGCCTGGCATTCTAACGCAAACGCTTCTTTGTAGCGCTCGTGGTAATACCGCGATGCACCACGAAACCCAATCATGGGATTTTCTTCTTCTAACTCAAAATAGGTACCGCCAAGTAAATTACGATATTCATTACTTTTAAAATCAGACGTGCGTACCACAACAGGTTTTGGATAAAATGCTGCAGCGATCATTCCAACACCTTGCGCTAACTGTTCCACAAAAAAATCTGTTTTATTTGTGTATGCTGCAGTTATCGCATCAATTTCATCACGAACCTTTTTGTCTTCAATGCGATCAAAATGGATAAGTGCCATTGGATGAATTTTTATGGAGTTAGTAATAATAAATTCAGTACGTGCCAATCCCACACCAGAAACTGGTAAAAATGATGTTTGGAACGCGCTATCAGGATCAGCAATATTCACCATTACTGCAACTGGCGGTGTTGGAATATCACCAAGCGGTGTTTCATGTATTTCATATTCCACTTTTCCTTCATAAATTGTACCTGTGGCACCATCAGAGCAATCAAGTGTAATTGTTTCACCATTTTTTATTTTTTCTGTACCATACTTTGTTCCTACAATTGCTGGAATGCCTAACTCACGACTTACGATTGCCGCATGACACGTGCGACCTCCACGATCAGTTACAATTCCTGCTGCACGCTTCATCACAGGAACCCAATCAGGATCAGTCATTTGTGTAACAATAATGTCACCAACACCTATACGCGCAATGTCCTGCGCGCTTTTTACTACTTGAGCAATACCGGATACAATCTTATGGCCAATACTTAAGCCCGTAACAATTACTTCTTTTTGCGCATCTTTATTTACAATATATTGTTTTAGCACCAACTCTTTTTTACCTGCATAAATAGTTTCTGGTCGCGCTTGTACAATATATAATTTTCCATCTTTGCCATCTTTTGCCCACTCAATATCCATTGGTGACCAACTTTTTTTTAATTCCGAATAATGCGTTTCAATTGCTACAACAAATTGTGCCAATTCGATAATTTCTTGATCAGACAACGCAGAAAGATTACGTTCTTTTGCAGCAACATCGACTGTTGCTACTTTCTCATGATTATTTTTTGCATACACAATTTTTGTTTTTTTATCCCCACACATCTTTTTAATGATGGGTGTAAACCCATCATTGAGTGTTGGTTTGTGTACCATGTATTCGTCAGGTGTTACCAAGCCTTGCACAATTGACTCACCTAACCCATATGATGCTTCAATCATCACCACATCTTTAAATCCACTTTCTGTGTCAAGCGAAAAGGCAACACCAGAAACTGCTTCATCCGAACGGATCATTTTTTGTACACCAATGGAAAGCGCCACTTTAAAATGATCAAATCCTTGCTCAACACGGTACACAATTGCACGATCATTAAATAATGATGCCATACTTTTTTTACATGCTTCCAACAATTGTTCATCACCAGAGACATTCAAAAACGTGTCTTGCTGCCCTGCAAATGATGCTGTTGGTAAATCCTCAGCAGTTGCAGAAGAACGCACAGCAACATCAGTTTTATCTTCACCATAGTGTTGTGAAAGTTTATGGTATGCAGTTGTAATTTCTTGTGCCAAATCATCTGGCATTGTACCATTCGCAATCAATTCACGGATTTTTGATCCTATTTTTTGCAGCTGTTTAACATCATGCACATCTTGCAACGTATTCATAATTGTTTTCATTTTTTCAACAAGTTGATTTGCATTAAGATAGTGCCAGTATGCATCTGCAGTCACAGCAAAACCGGTAGGAATTCTAATTCCTTGTGAACTGAGCTGCGTTATCATTTCACCTAAAGAAGCATTTTTTCCACCAACTGTCGCAACATCACCAATTCTAATTTCTTCAAAATATTTAATGTATTTCATGCAAACTCTTCTTACTTATGATTTCTGTTCTATAACCCAACGAATAGCATCAATAATCTCATTCTCATTAGCAACTACATTGAATTCCACTTGATCCATCACTTGCCGAGATTCTCGAAGACTATAATGAAAATTGGTAGTGTTACAGAATCCTGATTTAATACAACGTTCAAAATCGAACCCTGCTATCCGATGATATTTTTTGCATTTTGTTTCTCGTTTTTTATCTTCCCATAGCCGCTGATCACTTATACTTGGTACATATTTATTTTCTAAAGATATTTCCAATATTTTTTCAAGAGCAGACCGTACTTTAGGTGTACGATTTTTTAGATATTCTAATTCGCCGGAATGCAAATTGTTGCCAAGACGTACCTGCGCTACCGTTGATGCATAAGGATTATCAAGAATCGCTTTTTCTTTCGATTTAATATACTGGAATGGATTTTTTAGCCACTCCTTTCCTCGACGCCATATATTCGCTACACCTTCTGTTCTACAGCACAAACCTATCAGTAAGAAAAAAATAATTCCCGAAAATTTTATATGCTTTTTCATTGTTACCTCAATAATGATACATTACAAAAAAAGGGCGTCTCTTCAACGCCCTTTTTTTGTAGTTCTGCTCTCATCTATTTTTATGCTAAATAAGCTTCTAAAAAGCTCAACCAATTTGGATTATTTTCCGTCCAGTATAAACCATAATACGAAGGATCAATAGAATAGCGAGAAAAATAGATAGAAAGTCCACCGGCCTGCTTATAATTGGTACTTGTAACATTAGCTTTAATAATTTTCGTAAACAACTTGATACCATTATTTAAAACTTGTTTAAATTGATTCACTAACGATTTTGATAATTTTAATCCATCAATATTTTTGAGCAAGTTCTTATAAAACTGACAAAGATCTACATATATTCCATCATCAAACGAAAGACAACTATTCAGGCTAGCACATTTTCTTATCGTAGTTTTGACCACAGATTTATTTTTTCCCATTAATTGTGATGTCAAAATTTGTGCAACAGCATTACAGTTATCTACCAGTGGATTTAATGCGTTTAAATCAGTTGCTGATAAAGTAAAATCCGGAGTTCCTGCATATTCCTGCTTATACGCACTCACTATAAGTTTAGCAAAATAAAGTGGATCCAAATTTTTGGTCGCAAATTGATTTAAAACATACGCATACTGATATCCATCACCAGGAATAGTTTCTTCTGAAGCTACCATATAATTTGCACATGATGCTAATGTATAAGCCATCTCAAGAGAAGCCAAAAGACACGCATCAAACGCTATGATATCAAATTTTTTACCACCTCGTAAATGATCACGAGCCCATGCAAAAGCCTGTAAACAATCACGATCAGTTAAATAATGATCAGTATCATAATCGTAACAAACACCTCTAGGCATTATCATTGGAGATCTATTGAGTGGACCAGATCCATGATTCCACATGACTACCGCAATACGATCAGAAGGATAATCAATACATGCCCATTGTAATGCTTCTTCTAATGTTGTAACATCACCGCTATCACGCACCATTGTTTCACCAATTTGAGTCATTGAGCCTTTGTTGATGTAGAGTTTTTTAGTCACTTTTGGTTCATAATCTTCATGCAACGTAAGATACACAATAATGTTTACATTCGCGTTAGAACCAACCTTCATCATTTCTTGCAAATCTAAAGAAGCAAATGGATTTAAATCATTTGCCGCTGCTAAATACACTAAAAATGTCCACGGTTTTTTTACTGCAGCATCTGCTACAAAAACAAAAAAAGAAGCACTTACAAAAAGTAAGCCCTTCAGCAATCTCTTCTTCATATCGGCTCCCTCAGATAAAGTTATTAAAAATTAATACCCACATCCTAAAGAAACCGACTATAGTTTTTCAAGTTTTGTGCAAATTCACACAAAAAAGAAGGTTCGTTTTTCAACGAACCTTCTTTAGCACTTAAAAATTATCTCGATTACTTATTGCCAGTAAATGCACTCTTAAGGGATTTATCCGGATTATTCAGCAATATATAAAATGCTGCTGCAACTGGAAGTAAATCAACTGTATCTTTCATTTGCTTGACTACATACGCATCAACATATCCATACACACCGAATGGTTTTTGGACTACTTTGGTACCTTTGACAGTAAACACCGAACCATCTTCGTTCTTAGTTCTTGTTGTTGTCTCTTCTCTCTTAAACTCAGCTCCAACAACGTATTTATCAAAAATATACACTAGTTGCGCATATAATTTAGTGTCAAAAATATTGAAGGAATTTAGTAGTTTTTTAAGATCATCGCGCCATTGATCTAACTTATAGTCTTGTCTTGGTTTTGTTTTAAGACGAGTTTTTACTACATAAATAAAACCAACCAAAGCAGTAACAAGCAATGGATTATTTTGTGCAAAAACGACAACACTATTTACTTCTGAAGCCGCTGGAACTTCCGCTCGGCTTGGAGTTGGTACTGCCATAATCATAGTTAATGCTAATAAAGCTGACTTTACACGTATATTCGAGTTCATCATAAATTGATCCTTTTTCTGTAAATTTTATAATAATTAACCGCTCTATTTTTAATAGTATACAATTATGCAAAAAAGTCAAAAGGCTCGTTGCTGAAAAATTCTCCCAATAACCCCTTTAGCAGGCAAAAAAACCTATTTCCTGGAAATCAAAAAAAAAGATAAACTTCTCAAATAAGAAGTTTCAGGGCTATACTAATCCCATAAAACGATAACACTTATGCGGGACAGCACATATGACTGGAACCTCTACCAAAAAAATCGGATCCATTTTTCTCCTATGTATTTTTTTTAATACATCTACCACAACAGAAAAACCCTGGTACAATGCATGTACAGAAACTCAATTGCCATGGTTAATTATCGGAGCAGTAACTGCGCTTATTCTTGGAAAAATATCATATAATTATTATCAATCTTACCCACAACCACATGAACAATGTATTGAAAATTGTCGCTCAATATACAAAAAAATACATCAAGATATTCAATATTATCATAATTTTCATTGTCATGATGTTCAGATAAGTGATTGGGAATTAAAAGAAATAATTGTACAAAATCAACAAACATCATATCCGTTTATAGCTTATCATTCATTACTCGCTAAAAGTTCTTGGGTGCTTAAAAAACATTTGGCAACGGTGAAGAATCAATTAAAAAAAATTAACAGACACAAAAAACAGCTCATCTCTCATAAACAGTCAGAGTCAACCGCTCATCTTAAAGAAAATTTTCTACAACTAACAATCAGAGGACAGCAACTACTAGAATACACCATAAAAACAATTACGTTGGTTTCTATTCTTAAAAAAAGGATAAAGCTTTTTAAAGAATATAATGATGATTGCTATAATTGGTCACAAGAGATAAAAAAACAAAAAATATCTGCTAGAACAACTCACTAGAAACATTGCGTATATTTGATTACTGCAAGGCTAACTTACGTCTTTCTTCGCGATCAATTGCACGTAGCGCTTCAATGATTTCATCAAGATCGCCTTCTATAACATAATCAAGTTTTTTGAGTGTTATATCGGCATTGTGATCAGTGACACGATTTTGTGGAAAATTATAGGTGCGTACTTTTTCAGCGCGCATACCACGACCGACCATTTCTTTGCGTTGCTTTCCAATTTCTGCCGCATGTCGTTCTTTTTCGAACGCAAGCAAACGAGATTGCAAAACCTTCAACGCCTTAGCCTTATTTTTATGCTGAGAACGCTCATCTTGGCAAGAAACCACCACGCCAGTAGGAATATGAGTAATACGAACAGCTGAATCGGTGGTGTTAACATGTTGACCACCGGCACCGCTTGCACGGAACACATCTATGCGCAAGTCTGCTGGATTGACACTCACATCAACTTCTTCAGCTTCTGGTAACACTGCGACAGTTGCTGTTGAAGTGTGAACACGTCCTGCCGTTTCAGTTTTTGGCACACGCTGAACACGATGGACTCCAGCCTCAAACTTGAGATGCCCGTAAACACCTTGACCTTCAACATGCAAGGTAACATCACGGATGCCGCCAATGTCAGTAAAGCTTTCATCCACAACCGTTGCTCGCCAGCCTTTTTTCAATGCATAGTTTGTATACATTCTGAGTAAATCTGCAGCAAACAACGCTGCTTCTTGACCACCAGCTCCTGCACGTATTTCAATAAATACTGACCGTTCATCATGTTCATCAGAAGGAATCATCAAATCTTCAAGGGCACGCTCTTTTGCTAACCTTTTGAGTCCCAAATCATGGAGCTCCAGCTTAAAAAGCTCGGCCATCTCGGCATCTTCAAGCGAATGCTTGAGTTGATCTTTGGTGTCCGCTATTACTTTATCAACACGATTAAGATCTTTCTGCGCATCAATAATACGCAAAAGACGAGCTAACTCCTTCTGTAACACTATTCGTTTAGTGTTATCAGTAACGGTAGCAAGCTCGTTTGTAAGATCGTCATATCTTTTTTGTAATACGATCAGATCGGTCATATCCATAAAAAATTATGCTTTTTTTGAATATTTTTTGTTGAATTTATCAATACGACCAGCTGTATCAACAAATTTTTGCGCTCCAGTAAAGAATGGATGGCAATTTGAGCAAATAGTTACTCTTAGCTCTGAATTGGTTGAATGGGTTTCAAATGAATTACCACATGCACAGCGTGCAACAATGTTATGGAGCTCTGGATGTATATCTTTTCTCATACAAGGCCTTAACGTTTTATGTTTTTTATACTATGTAATGGCTACACTAATACCGCCAAACTACGCGTAAAGCTACGTCTGGCACGCCAATATATCCTAAAAGTACCGCAAAAATGACCTTTTGTAAAGGACAGACAGCCAGTTAGTCTTTACAAATGCTTCCATCTCTTGCAAATAACTCAAATCGCTATATAATTAATACTAACAGAAAGACATATAGAATTATTCCCTTTTAACCGAATTAAAAAAATGAACATTAGTACGCCTATTAGAAATATTATATATGTAATTTTTATAATAACTTCACCATGCCAAATCTACGGCATGAAAAGACTTGCAGAGAAATCTCCGGAAGATACTATTCCTGCAAAAAGGATATGCCTCGAAATTCCTGAAAATCAACTGATAATCGACATTAAAAAAAATATTTTCAGTCTTGACCCTATTGCCGTTGGCAAATTATTATCTACAGAAGAAGCTTGTCAGCTCAGCAAAGAACAAAAAAATGAACTCCATAAAACCGCAAAAGGACTCAAGAAAAATATCTTCGAAGTCCGCAAACTGGGATCTGTAATTGCACAACAAACAGATAATGTGGCAATCAAAGAAAAATTTTCATACGATGCTGAATACAAAAATATACAAAAAACAACGCGCTATCTTTATGCACTAAAATTCTTACCCAATTTTACCTTTCCACAAGTTATGTTTACTCCTGCACCATTATGCAACTACCAACAAGACTTACGCATAAAGCCAGATCAAGCACTTATAGCGTTAATTAAAAATGAACAAACCGGAATACACGTATGCTGTTATCACATTACGATCGCAAACATTGCCAAAGCTCTCATTAAAAAGGCAAAAAGTGGTGTTTCCGTTGAGATAATTACCGATCAATCACAGGGCCGAAATGATAAGGACTATTGCACAGTTAAAACATTAATAGACAGTGGCATATCTGTATTATCACCACAAAAAGTGTATGAACAAATGCATCATAAATTTTTCATATTCGATTCCAATATATGCGACCAAAGTCTTCTCTGGACAGGATCATATAATCCGACACCACATGGCAATTCTCATTCCTGGGATGATGCAAACATCTTCGACATTATAGCAATGATTAAGCAATATCGTGCACGTTTTGGAGAAATTAAAAATAGCAGTAAAAAATATATTATCCCTATTCCGCAACCTCATCAACCCAACAAACTCCCCACAATTTGTATGCTAACAAAATAGATGGTATGATCATCATTAATTGATAATAGATGGTAGTCATTATGGAGCTTTTACATGGCATTAACACCTGTATCACTATTAGAACTCTGTAAATACACAAGCCTTGTGTGCTCATCTCTCATCACTCTTTTTCTCACACTACACGACTGGATTGATATATATCCACTGAATGATCTGGCAACATTCAACAAACACTGTTCACTACGCAACAAAATCTTAATGACAATCATCAACACACCATTTTTTATTATCTACACCGCACTGTTGCTCTATTATTGGTCAACACCAATATCATCGTATGCTGCAGCATACTTAATAATCTGTAATCTCTTATTTTTTACCGGTATTATGTTCTCTTGGTGGTTACCATATCTTTTTGGATTCCCTGCTTCGCAAGTCGAAGACTTACACAAAAGTCACGGTACAACACACACATTTTTACCAACAATTGGCAACAACCCAACGCCAGACACTTTGCATGTTATTTTTCACTTGGTTTTCGTACTTAACGTGATTGCGACATTTATTGTTATTTATTCGTAAAAAAAGGATTTTTATATGCGTATTATGTCACTCGCAATTATTATATTCACTACTGTCTCCATTTCCACCTGCACACAAGAATTACCTTTCTATAGAGAAACGCAACAATTTAAAATTGTATGCTTGCCAACAGAATGTGATGCTGCTGATGAAATTTTAGAAGAATCTGAAAAATTCTTCGCTCAACTATCAGAAAATTTGCAACATGATTACAGCACACAAATCACCGTAAAAATATATCCTGATCTGCACACCTTTCACTATGCAATTAACTACCCTAATGCGTCAGATTGGGTTGTTGGAGAACTACAAGAACATGCATATGCCATTGTTACTCCTTGTAATCCAGGACCTGCTCATTCATATGACAGTATTATAAAAGCAAATAACACAAACCTTGCAGAATTATTTATTATTGATAAATATCCTCACACAAATATTCCACGCTGGTTACACCAAGGCACTGCGCTTTATTTTGCCAACTATTTTTCAGATGCATCAGTTGAAAAATTTATAAACACCGTGGAAATATTACCGTCATTGGAACAATTAGAAAACATTGATAAAGAAGATAATCAAGGATTTGCTGAACTTGATGGATTTATTGTATCGTATCTCCTTGTACGATTTATAGATACTCAGTGGAATAGAGCTACATTGCTTGCTTTACTCGATAACTATGCAGATTTTGAAAACATATTAGGTTTCTTGAAAAAAAGTGTTGAAATTCACTGGTCACAATCTATTTTACTCAAAACTCATGTTCTTGAATCAGGCAATCCATCCCTTTATTTACCAACAAAAGATCTTTTATCAACACTTAAAAAAGCAATTTCTGCAACATACAAAAAGTATACTTGCGAGCTAGAACCTCAAATAGTATCGGCTTTTGATACATCTATAGAAAAATTTACACACTCAAACAATCAATTATTGGCAATAATACAAACCAATACAACAATTGCAGGATGGGCATTATTCTCAATAGAACCACAACACCGAGCAACACTGGAAATTGTATGCATAAACCCCGATTACCGCAGACAAGACATCGGTAAAAAGCTTATTGCATCTATTCATAAAAAATTCCCCACCATTGCCTCCATAGCCGCTTCTACAAGAAAAATGAATGTAAAAACACCTTGCTTTTGTGGCACGCTCGATTTTGAAAAAAAAGTGATTACTTCCAATCAATAACCCATTCCGATATTTTACTCCCATCTTCATCGTAAGTAGAACCACGTTCTGGAATAAAATCATAGCACGTTTGTGCTGTAAATTGCTTATCGCCTATGAACTCATTATAAATGTCAGCTATAATGATACTGTTTCTGATATAAACCTTATTGCCAACTTTATATAACCTCCACCACTCTATAAACTTACAACAATTAGGATCATTTATTGCTACCACCAAGCATGAATTATCATGATCTAATAATCTTTTAAGCCCTTCTTTCCATTGCAATTCATAATCTTCAATACTCCACCAATCCAAAGGAGAATCAAAAAGTTCTACAAAATCATCAATTACTATTTTTCCCGTAATACCATATTTTTTAGGCTTTCTATCTATCATTTTAATGCTTAAATTCATTTCTTTTTTAATGCGTTAATATTAATTTGTGATTTTTACTAACAGCTTTTAGGCGATACATACAAAAACAATCTCTTTCTTTTATACGATCTCGAGTTTATCAAGAAAATAGCAAGTCTACTCATAAGGAGATTTAAATAATTCTACAAACAATCCACTTTCTTTAATTACGGTTATCGCCTTATCACAAGCAAGCGAACTACCGATATACATATAAAAATCCCACCCAAAATGTACAAACATTTTTCGACTATATTTCAATTTATACCACAATTTATCACGTAAAATTAGCTTACAAAGATCTTTTATGTGTGCTTGCTCTACCCAGTCACCATCTTCAACATTCTGAAAAACTTGAACCATATCATCAGTATTATGAATATCCTTTTTTAACTTTCTCTTTTTTTCTAATGTATCAATTTGAAGAGATGCGATATTGTGACATTCCATAAACAATTCTATTGCATCAATGTAAAGTTTTTCAATCCGAGCATATTCCTTAAAATCAAATCGATTACTATTAAATGTTTTCCCAATCTCGGAGTATATACACCATTCATCGTTTAAAAAAACACCATTCTCATTTCGATACTTTGGATTATATTTGGTTATTCGCCAACAAAATTTCATTCCAATCCCCGCGGTAATTTATGCAACAATAATAAACCCAACATTTAAATGATTACTTTTTATAAACTTTCACAATTTTTTCAAATCGACGACTAGTCGTATACAATATATTTCCTCTACGATCAAAAACCTTCCATAAACCCCCATTGTGCCCATCGATATCTGGGCTAATATAATTTTTGCCGTTGAAAAAAACTGGCTGATTCCGTGTATTTCCACAAGGATGATCTTTTACTTTTTTATGACCAAACTCTTTTGCTATTTCCTGCGCTTCTTTCTTGGTTAATGATTGAAAATCTTATCTTGCCTGATCTCTTTGCTTTCTCTTTTCATCTTCCGGGTCCTCCGGCATCATCCCACCGCCATAAAACTGCGGCTGCTTTATAACATTATGCTTCTGCTTACTTTTCTTATGCCATTGATACCCAAGAAATGTTCCTAAGCCCGCTAAGCCAAAACTAACACCTGCTATTTCTATTCCGCCAGCACCAAACACAGCCGAGACAGCTAAAACAACGGGAAAAAAATTATGTGCGCAAATATCTGCTGTTGTAACAAAAAAATTGTGATGCTCTGCAACACCAACAAGATACACATTAACAGCTTTTTCTACCAAAGATATTGCCGTAATATTGTGCGAGGCTAAAACTTTTAAATTTGGCGCAACAATCCATACATCATCTTTTACATTGTAAAATTGCTGATCACATGCAGCACACAAATGTTCATTATCAATAGCAATGCGCATGTATCGAGTAACGGATTGCTTGGCAACAAATACTACAGAACTCTCAACAAAGTTTTTTTCTTTATCACAACAAATAACACAATCACCAACGCGCAGATCTTCTATTTTGCTGTAACCGTCAGGAATTTTTACCAAAGTGCCTGCTGCAAAACCTTCTGAAAAAGATAGCTGACTCTGAAAAAATAAGATCAAGAGAATTAATGGTACGTACACCCGCTTCATATGCAACTCCTTAGTTAGAAAATTGCTGCAAATATAGCACAAAATATTATCTCTAAGAACAAGAAAAAGGTACTGTTTTTTGCAGTACCTTTTTCTTGTTCTTAAAATCGAATAAATTTAATGGGCAAATAATGTTCTACCGTGCAAATCTTCTTTCCCTATCGTAAATACAGCTATTTGTGGAAAAAGATCAACCTCTTTATCAGTCATAGTCTGATATGCCTTTTCAATCACCTCTGTTTGATCAACAGGTGTTTCACATTTATACACGGAACAGTTCGAAATCATTTGTGTATAAACAGAGCCTTCGCCCTCCATGCGCATATCATATTCACCTGTTTCTTTTCCTCCATTGGGAATAATCAATGCCATGCGTCGTTGAGCTGCTTTATTGAGTGCACGCGCAAGTACATTTGTTGGTCCATTATCAGCGCCAAAACCGATAATCTTTTTGTTAACATTCATAGCAAGCGCAAGTGCAAGTATTGTATCAAATGGTTGTTGTTCTTCAGGAATCACCATGTATTGATTTTGTTGATCTTCATCAATTGCAACCCTACTATCTTTGCCACCACAATCCATTAGCACAAGTTCCGGATGTTTTCTGAGTAACACTTTAAATGGTTCTGAACTAAGATGTCTTCCATGCTTTGTTATATCTCGTGGAAGTTGTTTTCCACCAATTAATGTTGCTTGACGATTTTCACCCAAAAATACTACTGCTAATGTTTTACCTTGCGCTAAAACAGGACTAATTTGTTGATCAACAGCAATCATCGCTCTTTCTGGCGCAGCAAACATAACCTTTTCTGGCGCCATATCAGCAGGATCCATCTTAAGAAGTCCAAGCAATCCTATAATATGCGTTGTATGATGAGCTTTTGGTTGTTCATCTCTTTC
>DATEAY010000044.1 GCA_035288105.1 Candidatus Babeliales bacterium | reverse complement strand
TGGATAAAGGTCGAGCCGCAAAAATCGGCATCATTATCGTTAATACATAGTTTTTCTGTTGCACTTTCTGATTTTACTATTTTCAAAGCAGAGTCGCATAAGAACATAGATAATTCCTTACAATCAGTACACGTAATAGGTATGCCATCAATTGCACAGTTTGCATTGGATCATGAAGATAACAGTCGTATTTGCTCGCCTACCTCGTGTGCTATGCTTGTTGATTTTTTAATCGGTCACACCACAGATCCGCTCGATTTTGCAGCGAAAGCATTTGACTCAGGGCTGAACGTGTATGGAAGTTGGCCGTGTAATATGGCACATGCATTTGAAGTATGTGGTGGTAAGTTTAATTTTTTTGTGAGACGTATGAACGCATTTGCTGATTTACACCAACAATTAGTGCAAGGCATGCCGGTTATTGTGAGTGTTCGTGGAACATTGCCTGGCGCATTAAAACCTTTTCCACATGGACATCTTATGGTTGTTGTTGGGTGGGATAGTGAAAGCCGAGATGTGTTGTGCCATGATCCAGCCTGCGAGAGTGATACAGAAGTGTTTAAACGCTATCCTTTGATCGATTTTTTACGTGCATGGGAATGTTCGCATAGACTTTCGTATGTTGTTGAGCCCATTGGTCTTTTTTCTGTCAATAAGAATTAAAAAACTTATTACATTAATACAGCTTAAGCGTTGTTTTGTAAATCATAAAAACATGTTATTGACTATTTGATATTATAAATGATATTATTTTTCTCAGGGAAGGGTAGTAACTGGGGTTATAAAAGTAGAGGGACCCGACATGAGCAAAATAATAGAAAATTTTTTAATACCACTTTTTGTTGTGGTAAGTGTATTGTATGCATTCAATTCATTTGGTAATGATGGTATTTGCTTAAATAAAGTTTTTCATCACATGGCGCATAATGATGCCTATCTCGAACGTGCGAATGTATCATTGTATTTTTCTGGTGATCCGCATGTGCAAGAAATAAAAAATAAAAAGTTGCATGACTCAACATCATGTACTTTTTTTTTCCCTAAAGCAGTGATTAGTTCAGGCGAATGTGAAGCAATGGTTAATCGGATAAATAATCATAATGATGTGTACAAAGTGACTATTACAGAGGTAGTAAAACCCACAAAAGGTGTTGTGGTTGCCTTTGTTGTTGATCCAAATAAATTTGCGGTAGATTATGAGCAATTTGATTCTATTGGTTTGCAGAAGGGAATTGTGTTTCGGTTATATAATAAAGAGTTGTTAAAAAAGCTTGAGCAAGCAAATAATCAGCCGGTTTTACGTACGCTATGGTATTCGCCCTCTGATCTATACGGGGCCCCCGGCGTAGAGAAACGAAGCTGGGGTAGAGATAAACCTTGCATTGTAATTGATCCTGGGCATGGTGGTCTTGATTGTGGAGCAATAGGTCACGGAGGTATTCAAGAAAAACAGGTTTGTTTAGCAATTGGTACTGCAGTTGGGAATTTGTTACAACAACATGGTTGTTCAGTGGTGTTAACAAGACACAATGATTGTGATATGCAATTAGATGAACGTACATCTTATGCAAATGATATCAATGCTGATATGTTTGTTTCTATTCATGCAAATTATGCAGCAAGTCCGCGTGCGGTTGGAGTTGAAACATTTTGCATGCAACCGCAACTATTAAAAAAAAAAATTTCTCATGTATCAAGCGAACAGGATTTGTGTATAGCACATATCATGAATCATCGTGCTGATTTTTCGCACAAATTAGCTCAATCAGTGCAGCGTCATGTGTGTGATGCTGTGTCGCAATTCCACGATGAGTCGATTGATCGCAAAGTTAAGCATTCTATTTCACAAGTATTGCTTGGTACGCAAATGCCAGCAGTACTTGTTGAAGTTGGTTTCCTATCACATAAAAAAGAAGCGCTATTATTGAACGATGTACAGTATCAAAATTGCGTTGCACATGGCATTTGTAACGGAATATTATCGGCCATACGCTTCTAGTCACATCATCACAAAAACTTCCTCTTTTTTATTGTTGCTTATGCAAAAAGCTGTTACTATACAATCTAGCTTTTATTATTTTTTAGGGTGGTTCAAGAGTGATGTATTTTATTTGGGAAGATTTTTTAAAAATTGTTCGTGAAGAGCTTGGCAGCCGTGTTGTTGAAACATGGTTTAAGGCTGTTTCGATGACCAAATGGGATGCGATGGAAAAAGTTATTTATCTGCAGACACCTAATGCATTTGTATGTAACTGGCTTGAAAAAAATTATCGACCTATTTTTCAGACACATCTTGGAAGATTATTAAATGTTGCAGATCCAAAAGTTGTTTTTCTGACCACAACACAAAAAAAAGATGATTCTTTTGTTGTTAATAGTGGAGAGTTACAAGTTTGTGTGAGTGATGCTAAAACACTTCAAGTAAAAACATATCGTCCAGCACATATTATTCCTTATGGATCTAAAAATGAACAGACAAGTGCAAAGTTATCAGAACGCTACGGTCATATTAATCAAAAATACGTGTTCGAAACGTTTGTTGTAGGACCAAGTAATTCTCTTGCATATGCAGCAGCATGTGCTGTTGGACAAAAACCAGGAGATTTGTACAATCCTTTATTTATTTATGGTGGATCTGGTCTTGGCAAAACACATTTATTGCATGCAATTGGTAACACTATTCAAGCACATAATAAAAAAGCACTTGTTTTGTATCAAACAGCTGATCGCTTTGTGAATGAGTTTATTAATGCAATTCGCTTTGATAAAATAGATCGTTTTCAAAAAAAATATCAGTTGGTTGATGTATTGTTGATTGATGATATTCAATTTATTTCCAATAAAGAAACGACCCAAGAAGCTTTTTTTCATATTTTTAATTCTTTGTATGATGCGCGTAAGCAAATTGTTTTTTCGAGCGATACATTTCCGCAAAATATTAATGGGATTGCAGAGCGATTACGATCACGATTGTCATCGGGAATGATTGCTGATATTCATCAACCTTGTATTGAAGTTAAAACAGCTATTTTAAAAAGAAAAGCTGAAGAAAGTGGACAAGTTGTAAGTGATGAAGTTGCTCACTTTCTTGCATCGCATGTTACTTCTAATATCAGAGAGTTGGAAGGTGCTTTAATACGTGTCATAGCGTATGCGCAGTTGACGAAAGAGCATATCACGTTGGCTTTGGTTAAAAAAGTCTTTTTACACGATGAGTGTGCAGTCAAAGAGTCGGTTGATTTTAAAGCAGTTATTAAGGCTGTAGCAAAATATTTTCCTTATTCGTTGGATGAGTTACGTTCAGAAAACAGAAATAAGGAATTAGCTTTTGCACGACAAATTACCATGTATATCATGAAAAAAAATACTGACAGATCGCTGCGTGAAATCGGTGCGTATCTTGGTGATCGCAATCACACAACAGTAAAACATGCAGTTTCAAAAATAGAACAACATATTATCGCAGATGTAAAATTGCAGCGACAAATTAGTGGGATAGAAAAAGAGTTTGAG
>DATEAY010000043.1 GCA_035288105.1 Candidatus Babeliales bacterium | reverse complement strand
CTCTGGATGTGTTGGATTAAATATCCATCTGCCATCAATACGACCAACTTCAATAACACCAATCGGTCCCATGAAAGGAATTTTTGAAATTGATAACGCTAAAGATGCAGCTAAAAGAGAAATTGTGTTAGGCGCATGTTCTTTATCAACTGAATACACAGTTGTTAAAACTTGTAATTGATCAAAATAATTGTAGGGAAATAACGGACGAATGGCACGATCAATGAGGCGACTTGTCAAAACTTCACGGTCTGAAAGCTTACCTTCTCTTTTAAAATATCCACCAGGAATCTTTCCTGCTGCTGAATATTGTTCACGATATTCAATCGTTAAAGGTAAAAATCCAGGAAATTCTTTTGACGGTGCCGATGTTGCGGTTGCTAAAATAACCGTTCCACCTTGTTTTAATAACACTGCACCATCTGCTTGACGAGCTACTTTGCCAATTTCTACCTCAAAACCGAATTCTTCATTTCTAAACGTTCGTACCATTCTAGGGAACCTATACATAAAATTTTATTGTGCAAAGCTGTCTACGATAAACTCTATTAACCGATAACTTTCATTCACGTAATTTATTTACGTAAACCAAGCTTTGCTACTAATTCTCTATACTTATTTACATCTATTTTTTGTAAATATGTCAATAAACTACGACGATTGCAGACTTTTTGCAACAGTCCTCTACGTGTACTAAAATCTTTTGGATTCTTTTGGCAATGCTCTGTTAACTTTGTAATGTCTTTAGTTAAAATCGCAACTTGAACCTGAGAAGAACCGGTATCCTGAGCACTTATACCAAATTCACCAAAAATATTTTGTTTTTCTTCTTTTGTTATCGGCATGAAAACTCCACGTAACATTTATAATATGTTTTAGTATACCACAATTTATAGTCCAAACCAATACCCACCAATCTATGAAAATCTTATTGCAAAAGGTTTTGCTGCTTAAGATAGTCTATTGCCTGTGGATGCTCTTGCAAAAACGCTTTTACAATCATCGGCTTAAACATTTGCATTTTTGTTCTGTATAACTGATCATAATCATACAAAGCCAACTCAACTGCGGTAGCAACCCCCAGAGGATGTCTCTGTTGACCACCAAGCTACTTGTCAATTCTAGTTTTTTCCACAAAATGATTAAGTCCCATCGAACATAAACGAGAGCTCAACTCTTGTTGCGACGGTAACACAACAAATTGATCCATAGCGCTGGATTTATTTGCTGAAACCAGCAACAATGCGAATAAAAGTAGTTTTTTCATAAAATATTCTTTATTTTAAATGATTTTTTTATCTTTCTAGCCCTACTTCGCTATAGCTACGAAGGGCAGACTTCTTAAGGCTTCTGCTGGCTGCGCCAGACGAAGCCTTGGCGAAGTCTGGTAGGCGCGAGCGGAATTGAACCGCTGACCCCTGCTACGTCAAAGCAATGCTCTGCCCCTGAGCTACGCGCCTTTAACTTTACCCCACGTTCCGCTTCGCTTCACATGGGGACCCCGGCTAAGAGGCATTGTATTTTATGCTATCAATTTTATACAGCAGACGACGTACTATCGCCACCATCGCGACGCTCTCCTTCTTGAGCTTGTCGCTCAAGATCGGAAAGATCATCGCCTATATATTTTTTTCTGAATGATTTAATTCCAGTTCCTGCAGGAATCAATTTTCCTACAATCACATTTTCTTTTAAACCAAACAAGTGATCAATCTGTCCGCACATTGCCGCTTCTGTTAAAATTCGTGTTGTTTCTTGGAATGATGCAGCAGAAATGAAGCTTTCTGTTCCCAATGATGCTTGAGTAATACCCATTAACATAGGTTTTGCTACAGCAGGACGTTTGCCCTGAGCACGCAATGCCGTATTCACCGTTTGGAAGTGAATATAATCCACACGGTCTCCAATAAGGAAATCACTTTCCCCGCCTTCAACCACGCGTACTTTACGCAACATTTGACGAACTATCAACTCAATATGTCGATCGTTAATATCAACATCTTGCAAACGATAAATTTCTTGAATTTGATCAACCAAGTAACGCTGAACTTTTTCTGGTCCTAAAATGCGTAACATATCATGCAACACAGGAGCCCCAGATGTTAATGGATCACCAGCACTGACGTGCTCGCCATCAACAACGTTCAACTGCTTACCACGTGGAACCAAGTATTCATG
>DATEAY010000042.1 GCA_035288105.1 Candidatus Babeliales bacterium | reverse complement strand
CGGGCCTTTAGGGCGCAACGTTGTCCTTGAGCGTGCATATGGCGCACCTTCAATCACCAAAGATGGTGTAACAGTAGCAAAAGAAATTACCCTCGAAGACAAGCTTGAAAACATGGGTGCACAAATGGTGCGCGAAGTTGCAAGTAAAACTGCTGATATTGCAGGCGATGGAACCACAACTGCAACTGTACTTGCACAAGCAATTTTCAGAGAAGGTAATAAATTTGTTACCGCTGGCGCAAACCCAATGGAATTAAAGCGTGGTATTGATAAAGCAGTTGAAGTAGTTGTAGAAACTATCAAAAAAAACTCTGCTGCTGTTTCTGATAAAAAAGAAATTCAACAAATTGCTACTATTTCTGCTAACTCTGATGAAACAATTGGCGACTTAATAGCAGAAGCAATGGAGCGCGTTGGCAGAGATGGCGTTATAACTGTTGAAGAAGCACGCGGTATGAAAGATGAATTGAGTGTTGTAGAAGGCATGCAATTTGATCGTGGATATCTTTCTCCATACTTTGTTACCAATCAAGAAAAAATGGAAGCATTGCTAGAAAATCCATTCTTGTTGATTGTAGAAAAAAAAGTTACCAACATGAAAAGCTTGCTCCCTATTTTGGAACAAGTTGCAAAAACTGGTCGCTCACTGTTAATCATCGCTGAAGATGTTGAAGGCGAAGCACTTGCAACATTAGTAGTAAACAGATTACGTGGTGTGCTTAATATTGCTGCTGTTAAAGCTCCTGGTTTTGGCGATCGTCGCAAAGCTATGCTGGAAGACATTGCAATTGTAACTGGTGGTAAACTTATCTCAGAAGATATTGGCTTAAAACTAGAAAACATTCAGCTGACTGATCTTGGTACAACAAAACGTGTAGTACTTACCAAAGATAATTGCACAATCATCGAAGGCCAAGGCGACGTCGATGCTATCAAAGGTCGTGTAATGCAAATCAGAATGCAGATCGAAAATAGCACATCTGATTACGACAAAGAAAAAATGCAAGAACGCTTAGCAAAACTTGCTGGCGGCGTTGCAGTTATCAAAGTTGGTGCAGCAACAGAAACTGAAATGAAAGAAAAGAAAGATCGCATCGAAGATGCACTCAACGCAACACGCGCTGCAATTGAAGAAGGTATTGTTGCTGGTGGTGGCGTTGCATTGATCCGCGCACAAAAAGCGGTTGATGAACTACAACTTGAAGGCGATCAACGTCTTGGTGTACAAATCGTTCGCCGTGCTTTGGAAGAACCACTCCGTGTGATTTCATCAAATGCAGGTTACGAAGCTTCAGTCATTACCAATAAGGTAAAAGCTGAATCTGGCAATATTGGTTTTGATGCTAAAAAAGGTGAATATGTTGATATGGTTAAAGCGGGTATTATTGATCCTGCTAAAGTAACACGTTCAGCTATTCAACATGCAGCATCAATCGCAGGATTATTGCTGACAACAGAAGCATCAATTTGTGATATTGCTGAAGATAAAAAAGAAACACCTAATATGCCTAATATGGGTGGAATGGGTGGTGGCATGGGCGGAATGTACTAAAAAGATTGTATCTCTAAAAAAAGGGCTTTGCTATTTTAGCAAAGCCCTTTTTTTGATCTTATAATTTTTCCTGCTTATACTACTCTCAAAAAAGAGAAAAGGAATTTTACATGAAGTACAACCTTGCCGCTGTATCACTGCTTTTACTGTGCATTCAACACACGATTTTCACAATGGATACGGAACTGCAACCTATCTATACAAGAGTAAATAGTTCAGAACAATTGAACACATGCATTGCTCTTGATGAGATGATCTCAGTCATTAACAATGCAATTAACAAAAAATTCCCAAAAAATAATTATTTCTTTAATATGTTCACCACCCAACTAACTGAAGAAGGTATGTTTGACGTCATAAAAACCATTTATGAATGCTATGGTAAGCATTGTATACCCAGCAATGATCTCATTGCAGCGCTCTATTTAAAAAATGATTTTTTCAAACAAGCTATTGAGCATTTTATTACACATGCTCGGACAAATTTAGAAAATGTTACTGGAGCAAACTTATCAGTAATAGCTGATCCCACAATGCAACAACCCATACCTCAACTCAATCATCTTACACCTGCTATAAGAGCATATTGTATGAATCGCGCACTACGAAAAATAAACCATACAATTGATATCGTACTGCCAGAACAGATGTCAACAGTGCACTATGATATCCATTCTGAAGTAGATCTTCTTGTAACAAGTAGCTCCAATGGAATAATTCATTTATGGAATCTAGCAACAGGTAAATATTTATATACCCTACCTGGGATATTTAAACCTACTATTGTGAGATTTGATTTTGATGGATTGCAACTTCTCACGCTAACAACAGAAAATCAAATAAAAATATGGGATATTGATTCTAGAAAGGCTCTCTATATCATAGAACAACCAACACCTATCTTAGATGCACTGTTTACCAAGAACGAATCAGATGCTCAACTCGCCATTTTTAGCCCTACCAATTGTAAACATCAATCACTATTATCATTGTACACACTCTCCAAAAACCAAAAACCTAAACCTTCCAAACCAATAATAGTCCCATTCCAAAAGAAACATCTTAATCTTACATATCAAGGCAATTATCGTTCTTTCATAGAAGGCTCTAAGTTAATGGTAAGCAAAAAACATTGTGATCCATTATGGTTCTGCGAACAAGCAACTCAAAAATCAGGCTCATTCGACATAAAAAAAACACCTGTCTACAAGCAGTTAACACCTTATGAACAAGATATAATCGATAAAAAAATTGCCACTTCAGCTATTTCTGCCTCTTCCCAGAAATAGCCTCATGAAGTGTAAACATTTCGCTGTATCTCTCTTTTTATTTGGTTACCCTTTCTACATACTATTACCAATGGATCTGCAATTCCAATATCGCTGTCTTAACAGAATGATTAATGTTCTTGATAATGCAATTACAGAAAAAAAGTTTAACCCACTCCGGTTATCTGTATCAAACGGATATACCATCATGCATATCGTTGATAGTTTTAATGAAAATAATTTCAGAATTACCCCAATGATCCTTTTGCTTCTTTACAAAAAAAATAAATCTTTTGCACAAGCTATTGATTATTTTGGGCGTCTTGCGTATAAGAATTTACATATCGTTACCTGCGATAATTTAGAAGTGATTGAAAATCCAATATCGCCACAACCAATGGAAGAGCTCAATCTATTGCCTCTCTCAATCAAAGAATATGTTATGTTCCTTCTTCGTGATCAAATCAAGCGAGAATATAAGATTTGTTTTTCCTTAGGAGAAAAAAACAAAATTATATCTTTTGATATTTGTCCATATACCGACTTAGCTGCCACAAGCAGTACAAACGGAAATTGTTGTCTATGGTCTTTAAAAACAGGTCAACTCTATTATCTTCTTCCAGAACACAATAGAGTTGATAAGGTACAGTTTAATTATCATGGAACCAAACTGACACTTATTACACGTAGTGATGCTGGAGATAGACAACTTATAAAAATATACGATCTTCAGACAATACGACTATGGCACGCGATAGAACCAATAAAAAGGATTGACATATTTGCCCAACAAGCTAACCGTGATTACATTCAAAAAGGCAATTACCTAGCTGAGTGTCGAAGAACTTTTGATGAATCGATTTTATATATAACAAAATATAACTGTACAAATCTCGCTCTTTGCGAACGAGCAATAGCAAATACCAACAATCAGCAATCTTTGCAAAAACTCTGGTCTTTATCGTCGTACATAGAATTAACACCTATAGAAAAAGGTATAATACATGGACAATATCAACAAAAAGTCCATACATTAACTACAATCAAAACTCAACAACCATCAAAGTAATACTCTTATAACCCAACTGCCACAAACTATTGATTTATCTTTTTTTATTTTGACATATTCAAACTGTATTGTAGGAACAGTAGGCAAAAAAAGGTATCTCAATGAAAAAAAAGAATACATATACTTTACAAATATTTATCCTCTGCTGCACTATTGCATTACCTTTCAGCACATTATTGTGCCGTCGCGACCCAAACAAACCTACTGCCACAACACAAGCTTCTTCGGACTCCACAGATGAAGAATTAGATGAAGAACAGCGGCAACCAGATACAACAATTATCGCGAGCACAAAAGAGATTCAAGTTGCTACTCCTATTCCAGGCATACTGACAAGAATGTATAGCACCGTTGCACCCATTATTCTTGTAACTCTTAACCAAGCACTAGGAACCGGAATTGGAGCTACCACCAAAAGTCTTATTAAACAATTTATGGCACGACAAGCATTTACAACACTCAAAAATGATACTTTACTAAAAATAGATCAAAAGCTTGCTCCAGAATATCTACAGACTATGTCTCAACAAAATAAATTAGATCTCGCAAAAGCACTGTTAGCTCAGCAAAAAATAGACTTTGATCGAATGGAAAAGCAAACATCATTTTCATCAATATTAGGTCAAGCGGTCTACATCGGTATGCTTAATACCGTAATCCCTATAATCGGTACATTCGTGGGCTATGGAGCAACGCTGGCTCTGCAAACCATGATGCCCGGTGGTAAATCTTAAGTTTTTACCAAAACCCTACAACCTCCCACAAATATTTACAAAAAAAATAATTCTCTCCTTTGAACCTCATCATGCTATTATTTACCATGCAACACACGCATGATAAATAATATAAGTTGTATGTCAGGTTCTTGTATGAAAAAACTATTACTCATCGCTATTATAACTTTTTTAACAAGCTCAAATATCCTCTGTATTTTTGGACAAAATAAAGACAAGATGATTACAGTTAAAGCTCAAGTGGATTTACAAGAAGTGGACTTTAGTAAAATAAGAAAAGAACTTTATCCCCACTTTAAAGAAGAATTCCATAACTTTATTGCTTCATTCATTAATTTTGAAAACGCTATCCAATTTGGCGCCCCTATTGCATTGTTTGGATTTATAAGTTTGACGGGATTTTATGGAACGCGCTTATTTTGGCGTGTTTTAGAGAAACGACTACTGAGTACAAAACCTGTAATTAGGAAACGCAAAAAAGTTAATGCTACAGCTGGATGCACAATAAAAAATGGGACATTACGTCCCATTTTTATTTTATAATGCTGTATATTTGGTAGACTTACCTTTGCACTTTTCAACCGGATATTTACGCGCTGCTTCAATGCGCTTGTGCGCAATTGCAGCACTTAAATCGATATTATGACGCACGCAAAATGCTAAAAGTAAAACGGCTACATCAGCAATTTCATCTTCTGCATCTTGTCTACACTTTTCTAATGCTTCATACGATGCAGCACTTTCACACCACAAAAAAAGATCCATCAATTCAGTCGCCTCGGAAACAAGAGCCATACTCAAATTCTTTGGACTGTGAAACTGTTGCCATTCGCGATCTTCAACGAATTTTTTAACATCATTTTTTAATGATTCTACCGTCGTTGTTATATCAGCCATCTGGGGACCCCCGTTAAGATTTCATCCGTTGTATTGCCGTATTAAGCTCTGCTGAAAATGAATCAAACGCTGCTACGATAGCATCCACGTTTTCTTGCTCATACGTATAGGATGTAAGGTGCCGTTTCTCTATAAAACCAAACCATTCTTCTGGGTTATCAATTAATTTTGCAAGAGCAGCTTTTCTAAATATGTCTCTTGGTGCCGTTGATTCTACACCTTGAGTCGCTAAAATGCGCTTCATAATTTTCCACGATAATTCATAGCAAATTTTGAAAGCTTGCACCGCACCAGCCTGATCCTGATCATCTTTCATATTTTTGCGAAAACGTTCAAAGACTACCTGTGCTTTTAGCAAATTACTCATCAAATCGAGTGTAGATTGTTCCATTGTTCATCTCTTTGCATATTGTTTTATTGTTGTAAAAAATCGACCACAAATTGACTCCACGATTTTAACCCCATGTTACATTTCATTGCACACGGGGACCCCTTATTAAGAAATCAACTACAAATTGACTCCAGGATTCCATACACTCTTTTTGTGCAATGCATTCCGATAAAGGTACCAAAGTACCACTTTTTAATTCCGATTTTATTGTAATATTAGGCACATCACCAGTAAGCAACAATACAAAGCCAATATGCACTTTACCAACATCATCGGAATCATCATTAAGAATACCGAGCGGTTTTACGCTCAAGTTCCCTGCATAATCAACTTCTTCATGAAATTCACGCATTGCCCACGCAAATAATGAATTTTCTTTCTCAAGACCCTTCGTAGCCTCGCTCAAAGAGCCCTTCGAAGCTTCATGCGAAGTAGGGGCGTAGTAGGGTTGCATATCTTCTTGACGAATATGACCGCCAATGCCAAGCGTCAACTTATTTCGCAATCGTGCTTCTGAGGCATCTGATTTGCGCTGCATCAAAAAATACGTATTGTTATGTTCAAAAACGAGATATGGAATAATTTGCTTATATGTTGGATCTGTTTCCATAACTGAACGTGGCAAGAATTCTTTTTTATCGTTAATTATGTTCAAATAATGTTCAAAATTAACTTCTTTTAACCCATGCCACGCATCCATGCTTGCAAAAAGGTGTTCGCGTGGAACTACTAAAATAAGTTCATCATGCGTTTGTGTATTTTGTTGTTGTTGCGTAGTTACTTGTGCCATAAGTTTATTTTCCTTGTTCTGTTTTTACTAAGTGCGTAAAGAACGCAAAGTATTTATGCCATGCTTCATCGGTAGATGAAAAGTTCTAAAATGAAGTGCGACTCCAACCCATGTATAATAATGGGTACTAACAAACAGGAGTCGCCTCATGGAAGAAAAGTATACCCATTTTACAGGGAAAGATCGAGAGAGTCTGTATATTTGGAAACAGGAGGGG
>DATEAY010000041.1 GCA_035288105.1 Candidatus Babeliales bacterium | reverse complement strand
AATTTATTTGGATTTGAGCAATAATTTGAAATAATACTGTTTTTGCTTTAGAATATAAGATATATGAAATTATTACGGAGAAGTTTATGTCATTAACGGTTTTTAAAAAAAGTAATCTAAAACGTCGCAGAAAACATGGCTTTCTTAAAAGAATGAGCACAAAAGATGGTAGAAAAATCATCAATCGTCGCCGTTCTTCAGGTCGCAAACGTTTAGCGCCAAGCAAGTACTAAAAATATTGTTTTTGGGTAATTATATGCCGAGCATAGCAAAAAAGATCTCAAAGTTTACCAAGCGTGAAATTGATTATCTTTTTCAACATGCTCGGCGTGTTATTAGAAATGGTGTTTGCACCATTTTGCTTGCACCGCGACAGTGCGAATTTGGCAGAGTTCTTATCATTACATCCCGAAAAGTAGGGAATGCTCCCGAGCGTAACTTGATTCGTCGGCGCATAAAAGCAATCTTCTATGAAGAAAAATTGTTTGATCGTAACTTTGATTGTGTTGTTATAGCACAGAAAAAACTTACAGAACTGTCCTTTGATCAACTGAAAACTCTTATCCTTGATGCATATACCCCTAAACTTAAGTAATTTTTTCCCTTTTGAAGACAAAAACACTCAGGGCGAGCGGAGGGGGATAGTTTTTATTGTGGGTTAAGACATTCTCTGCAGTGTAGGGGTAGGTTCTTAATGCGTATTCTCAATAAAATAGTTATTTTTTTAATTATCGGAATTCGTCCATTATTTGGCACTGCTCATTGCAAGTATGCTGTTAGTTGTACAAAATTTGCGGCTATTGCGTTGCAAGAGAATAGGTTGTTGCCAGCTCTGTGGGCAATCATAAAGCGTTTGTGTTCGTGTGGACCATGGTTTTAAGGGAGGCATTATGTTTATTTCTGTAATCTCTTTTTTAAAAGAAGCGCCTGGTCTTGTTTTTTGGGCAAGTGCTCTTTTTGGGACAGTGCTTTTTATTTTGCGTTTATGCGCAACAATAATTGATGGTTTTAGTGAAGAATTGCATGAGAGCGATGACATGATGATTGAAGATGCAGATAAGTATCATCATCACACTGGTTCATTTAAATTATTTACGCTGCATTCTATTTCAGGCTTTTTTATGATGTTTGGATGGGTTGGTCTTGCATGTGCTAAGCAGCTGCACTGTAGCCAGCATATAGCAATATTATTTTCTTTTATTGCTGGTTTTGTAACAATGCTTCTCACGGCGCTTATTTTTAAATGGTCACAATTATTAGTTAGTTCTGGTACGCGTTTTGATATAGAAAAAACAGTAGGTATGGTGGGGACGGTGTATCAGCGTATATCCCACAAGGGACAAGGGAAAATTCAACTCGTTGTTGATGGTGTAACACGAGAGCTCCTTGCTCAATCGCATGATAATCACAGCATAGAATCATTTTGCTCTGTTGAAGTGGTTGGTGTGCTGGATTATGAAACAGTTTTGGTTAAAAGAATTACTCTATTGTGAGGAATTGATATGGTTGATTTTATTGTTATTGCTTCAGCGGCTTTTGCGTTATTTATTTTTTTTACATTGTGCTTTCTTGCAAGTTGTTATAAACGATGTCCTTCTAACAAAATTTTAGCGGTATATGGAAAGATTTCTGGCGAACAATCAGTTAAGTGTTACCATGGTGGTGGTGCATTTATTTGGCCACTTATCCAAGATTATGCGTTTCTTGATTTAACACCCATGACGTTACATATTCCACTTAAATCTGCGTTATCTCAACAAAACATTCGTATTAATGTGCCAAGTACTTTTACTGTTGCTATTGATACGACGCAAGAAGCAATGAATAATGCAGCAGTGCGTTTGCTTACCTTGACGCGTAAAGATATCGAGATGATGGCGATTGAAATTATTATTGGTCAGCTGCGTTTGACAGTTGCATCATTGATGATTGAAGAAATCAATCAAGATAGAGAGCGATTTTTACTAGAAATTAGAAAGCACATTGAATCAGAATTGAAAAAAATCGGGCTTATGTTGTTGAACGTTAATATTACCGATATTACTGACGAATCTGGTTACATCGAAAGTATTGGTAGAAAGTCTGTGTCTACTGCCCTCAATCAGGCGAAGGTAGATGTTGCTAACCAAGAAAAAAGTGGTGACATTGGTAAGGCGGAAGCGGAAAAAGAACGCCGTATTCAAGTTGCTACCTACAATGCTGATGCTGTTCAGGGTGAAAATGAAGCAAAAGCAAAAATTGCTGGCGTGAATGCGCAACTTTTAGAACAAGAAGCTGAAGCAGCTCAACGTGGACAAATTGCTCAGCAAAATGCATATGCTGAAATTAATAGAGCAAAAAGTATTGCTGAATTACAACGCCTTCAAGCAGAAGAAATTGTACCCAAAGAAATTGAACGTAAAAAAATAGAAATCGCTGCCGCAGCTGATGCAGCACGACAGCGCATTGAAGCTGAAGGTAAAGCATCTGCTATTTTGCAAATTAAAGAAGCTGAAGCTGAAGGTATGCGTAAAGTGTTAACAGCAAAAGCAGAAGGGTATAAACTTTTGGTTGAAGCATGTGCTAATAATAGTCAAGATGCAGCAACAATGCTGATGATTGAAAAGCTTGAAGAGATTGCAAAGCTGCAAGCAGAAGCCATTAGAAATCTTAAAATTGATAAAATCACAGTGTGGGATAGCGGTTCATTTGAAAAAGGTAGCAGTTCTACATCAAACTTTGTCAGTAGTATGATACGAGCATTACCGCCATTGCATGAAATTGCTGCTATGTCTGGTGTTAATTTGCCGTCGTATTTGGGTGATTTACAAAAAAAAGATACGGTTGTTGATGCTGATGTGCATCAAGTGTAAATGTAAGCTAATTAAAAAAAACCTGCGCTTTTAATAAGTGCAGGTTTTTCTATTTTAAAAGTGAATTTTTTTAAAGTAACTCACCTGCTAATCTACTTAATTCACTACGCTCACTGGTTGGCAGATACACAGAACCAAACATAGACTGTCCTTTAAACCGTTCACTTGCTACAACCAAACCATTACTACTGAAATCAAGATATGGTGAATCGATTTGGTATGGATCACCGGTCAAAATAATTTTACTGCCTTCACCAACACGCGTGACTAATGTTTTAATTTCATGCGGTGTTAAATTTTGTGCTTCATCAATCAAAATTAATTGATATGGAATAGTACGACCGCGCATGTACGTGATTGCTTCCAAGGCAATTTTTCCTTGATGGAGTAGGTCATCGAATGTAATGCCGTGGTTTGGTTTTTTGTGTTTATGAGGACCTTTTTTCTGTTTTTGCTTACGACCACCACCATTTTCTTCATTTTCATCTCTTTGACTAAGGCTGTTTGACTTGTTGATAGTGTGCATTATGTATTGCATGTTGTCGTAAATAGGCATCATCCAACTATGTAATTTTTCTTCTACTGTTCCTGGTAAAAAACCGATATCGCGTCCCAACGGAACTACTGGACGAGAGATGATCATGCGATCGTAGTTTTTATTAATGAATAATTGATGTAATCCTGCAAGGAGTGCTAAAAATGTTTTACCGGTACCTGCAGGACCAAATAAACAAACAAATTGAATGTTGGTATCAAGCAAAAGTTCAAGAGCCATCAATTGTTGTGGATTGCGTGGTTGTATTGGCCAATTGAAAGATGGATTAAATACAGGTCTAAATTTTTCGTTACCAATATAGCGAAAAACACGGGAATTGTGGGGGTTATTATTGCTTTCTGCCAACACAAACTCATTTTGTAGAATAAGGCCATCTTTAACAAGATGTGTTAACTGTGTAGGAAATTCGCGTTTTAATTCTACAGCAGGGACAGAAACTTTCACCCATCCTTGATAAAATTCTTCTTCACTGACGTGCTCTTTTGTGTAATCTTCTGTTGTAAGTCCAAGAGCATCTGATTTAACGCGTGCGTTAAGATCTTTAGATATGAATGTTACATCATAGCCTTGTTGCTGCATACTGAGAGCGGTGAGTAAAATTTCATTATCACCTGCGCTCATAATGATGGGAGTTTTTTTTAATATAGTGTCGTCATAAAAAAGAATTTGTAGTGTGCCACCATCATCAAGGGGAACCCCATCGCGTAGTGACCCTTCTGACCTTAGTTGATCAAGATTTCTGATTACTTCTCGCGTGTTGCGCCCACGTTCAGTTCCTTCACCTTTGAACTGATCAAGCTCTTCCAAGACAACGGCTGGTATTCCAACATGAGCACCCGTAAAGCTAAATAGGGATTTTGGGTCATGTATTAAAACGTTAGTGTCGAGGATAAAGATTTTTTTGTTTGTAGGCATCTTATCGTTCCTATGCTTTTAACCCCAACCTACACTGCGTTTCAATTGGGGACCCCCATAGATATAGGGATTTATTATTATAATTCCTACTACTACTTTAACCCCAATCTACACCATGGCCTTGCCAGCTTGTACGCGAAGTAGGCTACGTTCCGATCGGGGACCCCCACATAAACTTCAGTTCCACCCTCTTTGTTGGGACCCCCCATGTGAAAAAAATGTAACATGGGGTTTAAGACTACTCCTATTCATCAGCAGCGTAACATAGTGGTATAGCTGAAGCAACGAACGATGATAATGGGATGGCAATTCTATAACAGTCTTGTTTTTTTTAGAAATATATTTATAGTGATAATCAGGATCTTTGCGGTTTTAATACATCTATAGGATAATAAATGTATCCGTTGCTTTTAATTTTCACTGTCTGTTCTACCTTTCCTTTCACCTGTTTACCATGCACTATGTGCGGGTAAACAAATAGTTTTTTTTTGTTTATCCGCGATCAAAAATTCCCTCGTTTTTTTTGTTACTTCGTAGCGTACTGCATTATGTGGTTCCAGACAGCACTTGTTAAGAACTACATTTTTCATTGGTATGCGTTATAATTATGTTGATTTATTTAAGACTCGTAATCCCTTTTTAAAGGAACTTTTATCATGAAAGAAAAAGATTTATCCGTATTGCGGCACTCTGCTGCCCATTTGCTTGCACAGGCTGTAAAGCAGTTATTTCCCAATACAATACTGACTATTGGTCCTGCAACAAAAGAAGGTTTTTTTTATGATTTTTTACCAGAAAAGAATTTTAAAGATGAAGATTTAGTGATTATTGAAGAAAGAATGCATGAACTTTCACGTCAAAATATTCCACTCACTCATAAACAGGTTCCAAAAGATGTTGCGCGTGAATTGTACAAGGATAATCCATTTAAACTTGAATTGATTAATGATATTCCTGGTGATACTGTTGGTCTTGCAGAGCAAGGTGAATTTTATGATCTGTGCCGTGGTGGCCATGTTGCAACTACTGGTGACATTAAATATTTTAAATTGCTCCATATTTCTGGTTCATACTGGCGTGCTGATAAAGAAAATACTCCGTTGCAACGAATTACTGGAACAGCATTTTTTTCACAAGAAGATCTCGATGCGTTTATTAAACAACGTGAGGATGCAATTCAATTTGATCATCGCAGATTAGGAAAAGAATTAGATCTCTTTTCTTTTCATGATGAAGGTGTTGGGTTTCCCTTTTTCCATCCGCGTGGAATGATTGTTTTGAATGAATTGATTGCACATTTGCGCAAACTTTTGCGAAGAGCAAAGTATCAAGAAATTTCTACACCAACCATGTTGAGTGATGAATTATGGCGCAGATCAGGGCACTATCAGCATTACAAAGATAATATGTATTTTTCTATTATTGATGATCATTCATATGCACTTAAACCGATGAATTGTCCCGGTGCAATTTTAGTGTATAAAAATAGTCCGCACTCATATCGTGAATTACCATTGCGTTTGGCTGAGCTTGGTCATGTTCATCGACACGAACTTTCTGGTGTTCTGAGTGGATTGTTTAGGGTGCGAGCATTTACACAAGATGATGCACATATCTTTTGTACAAAAGAACAGATAGAACAAGAAGTTACTGATTTTATTGCATTAGTGGATGAAGTTTTAAAACCATTTGGATTTAGTAACATTACTATTGGTGTTTCAACAAAACCGGCAAAATCAATGGGCAGTGATGAATTATGGGATGTTGCAACAAAAGCGCTAGAAAGTGCACTCAACAAAGCAGGCAAATTGTACACAATTTATGAAGGCGAAGGTGCATTCTATGGTCCAAAAATAGAATTTGGCATTGAAGATTCATTAAAGCGTGTGTGGCAATGCGGTACTATGCAAATCGATTTCTTCCAACCGGAAAACTTTGATTTAAGTTACATTTCATCCGAAGGTGTAAAAGAACGTCCTGTGATGTTGCACCGCGCAATTTATGGTTCATTTGAACGTTTCTTTGGAATCATTTTAGAACACTTTAAAGGTAGATTACCGTTCTGGTTATCACCAGTACAGGTTAAGATTTTAACAATTACTGATGATCAAAAAGAATATGCGCACATGGTTGCAAATGCTTTGCTGTTCGCCGATGTGCGTGTTGAAATTGATTCATCTTCTGATCCAATTTCTGGCCAAATTAAACGTGCGCAACTTGAACGTGTGCCGTGGATGTTGGTGATTGGAAAGAAAGAAGTGGAGAATAAGACTATCACATTGCGTGATTTGGATGGCAAGCAGGAGTTTGGATTGACGCTTGAAGATGTGTTGAGTAGGGCGAAACAAGAGATAGTTTAATATTCAGCGATGGCGAGTGACTCCAATCTGCGGACATAGTGGCAATAATGGACAAATAGAGCATTTGGGTGAGATGGGGACACAAATATTTTGTCCCCATCTCACCATCAATTTATTATATTCCGACCAATATTCTTTTGGCAGCAGCTTTTTAAGCTGCTGTTCTGTTTCTGTAACATTTTTTGTTTTGACTAAGCCTAAGCGGTTGGAGATCCGATGCACATGGGTATCAACGCAGATTGCGGGAATACCAAAACCTTCACTGAGCACCAAAGCAGTAGTTTTTGGACCTACTCCAGGTAATGCCAAAAGATCTTTTTCTCTTTTTGGTACTCTGCCATGATATTTTTCGAGTAAAATAGCGCACAGTGCGTGCAACTGTTTAGTTTTTTGCCGGTAGAAACCGGTAGGGTAGATAAGTTTTTCAATGTCCTTTGCGGACAAATTGAGTAGTTCAGCAGGTGTTTGCGCACGTGCAAACAATCGTTGTGATGCGGGCAAAGAAACAGTATCCTTAGTCCGCAAACTCAAGATACAACTGACAAGAACAAGGAACGGTTCACGACCATATTGTTTAATAATGCTCGTTGCAGCAGGCACAATCATGCCTTTTGTTGCAGTTTGCAATATCAAAATAATTGAACGTGCACGTTCCTTTTCGCTCTGTGACTTTTGTGCCACATTACTACCCTCGTTTCTTTATCAGCGCTTGGTATAGCATGAAAATTATGCTAGGATGGGAATATAGTTAGAACGGAGGCCCGTCTCCAAGTAAATTAAGAATAAGTACACCAACAATTAATAAGTATTGTTTGAAAAAGGATACAATGAAATCTGTGTTGTATCGTTTCATGGATTCTCCAAATAGTTTAAAATATTATAAGTTAACAACAGAAGTATAATAAAACGCAGTATAAACTGCAATAGAATTATGTTTTTTTTAGAATTTTTAGAATTATTTTTTAACAATTTTTTGTTTATTTTTATCGCTACGAGCTTTTCTTTTCTTTTGAAAGCATATTTGTTGATAGTCTTGATAAAGCAAGTTGTGAGGTCGGCGATAGTTGGAAAACATTTTTATTTTTTGCTGGCTATTATAGTTGGTAATATGTTTTCCGATTTTGCTTGGATGATGAAACTTTCTAAAATACTATTTTTATCGCAACTTGATTACAAATTAGTATTATTTTTCGTTCGTATTGCATGGATTTTCTTTATTATTCAATATCAGGCATTGGCGCTATTTATTGAGAATTTAGTAATTCAAAAATATACATTTCCGTTGCGACAAAAATTATTTTGCTCCATTAGTGGGGCGTTTTGTATGTTTTTTGCAGCTATTGCAGTTTTAGATTTTGATTGTCCTGATCAGAGTCAACGATTTTATTTAGAACCTATGCTTCAGGATTTTTCCATATTATATGTTCTTATTCCGTTGATACTACCAAGTGTTTATGTAGTGTTAAAGGAAATTAGATTTGGATCCTTGCCGTTTATTTTAAGAAGACAGCTATCTATATTTGTTAAGGGGCTAATAATTCCATTGTTAGTAGCCGATTTTGTGCAAATGTGTCCGTTTAAAATTCGTTCTCTAGAAATACTAGCACACAATTATGCGGCAGTTGGCTTTACTACTATTTTGTTGACCCTCGCTATTTATTTCTGTGCGAAAAAGATTTTTGGCTTGCGATTCCTCAATCTCAAGGATCATGTACAGCAGCCAATGAACATTAATTTTGTTGATGATTTTAAAGGTGTTTTGGAGAGACTGAGTAGTGTTACCAATTTCCGTGAACTTGGACATATAACACAGAATTTTTTTAAAGATACGTTTAGTATATCTTTTACCAGGACGCGTTTATATTTACGGCAAATCGATACTCCAGAATATAAGTCCCAATTTAATATGATAGAAGATCGGACAGTCTCACTGATCGAGACATTTTTGGTGACGCATGCTGATATTATTGAGCATGCGATTAAAGAAGAAAAGATTTTGATTTATGATGAAATTGATTTTACTCATTTTTATCATGCATGTGAAAAAAGTGAGATAATTTTAAAATTTTTGAGCACTATCAATGCGGATATCTTTTTACCTATTCATGAAAACGATAAATTAATTGCATATATTATTGTTGAACGGCATGCACGTGCAGAAAAATTTTATAGTAATGTTGAGCGTGATGAGCTGATTGTTTTTGGCAGTTATTTGGGCAACATTATCAATCTACTTCAGAACAAAAGTTTGGATATTTTAATTGAACAAGCACAACATTTGCGGGCAGATTTGTACCAGAAACATCAAGAAATTGAACAATATAAAGAGAGTATTAGATCTTTTTTACGTAAAAGTAAAACAAAGCATATTGGCATTTTGTTTTATAAGAGCAGACAATTTTCTTACGGCAACCAGGCTGCAAAAGAGTTGATCGATATTAATATTAACCAACAACATGGTCATCCTTTGGCACAATCTTTGCGGCAATTGGCCCAGCAAGTTGAATCGTTTAAGGGGCCAAAGACAATATTTGTGAAAGATTCTACCGATAATACATTGGTGATATCTGCAGTTCCTCATTTAGAAAAAAACACTATCATTATCACTGTCTCGTATCCTTCTATTTCTGATGCTATTAAGCATCATATTGATTTGTTAAAAGATCCAAGTGAATGGGATTATCTTCTTTATTTACAAACAACGCAGTCGGGTAAATTGATCAATCAGCTTATTCCCAGTTCGGGGTCGGTGTTACTTAACTTTAAGGTACAGTTGCTTAAAATTGCATTAAGTAAAAAGGCAATTTTATTGGAAATGCCGGAACAAGATTTGCAACCTACAGCGGAAATATTGCATCACATCAGCATGCGAGATAATTTGCATATTATGGCTTTGCAAGGACCGTCGCACAATTTTGATATAGCAATTGCACTGTTCGGTATCAATCCTATTTTTGGAGTACAGTCAAAAAATACACAACCTCTGTTAGAAAAACTTGATAATGTTGGTACTCTTTTCGTCAAAAATATTCATTTCCTTGACCTGGAAACACAGGAATATTTAGCTGTGTTTATCAAAACTGGTTTTTATAATCAGTTCAAAAGTGATCAGAAAATCTCCACTAATGTTCGTATTATTTGTTCAAGTAATCAGAATTTGGCGTTGTTGGTTCAAGAAGGTAAATTTAGCAAAGCACTGTTCCAAGAACTCAAATCTACTGTTGTTGCTATGCCATCGTTATTAACATTGCCAGAAAATGAATTGCATGCACTTACTGAAGGTTTTACGCAACAGGCATTGATGTCCGATGCGTTACAACACGTTTTGGCGTTGACCGATAAAGAAAAAGATTTGTTTGCATATAATCGTCCCGTAAGTTTGCAAGAATTAAAAGCACGCGTGCAGCACATTCTTGTTAAAAAGTCTAAAAAAAGTCAGATCTATCAAGAGGTTTCATTCGATCCTGCATATGATATTACTGATCCTGATCTTGTTGAAGCAGCTCGTCTTGGTAAAAAAGCACTCAAGGAACCACGCGTTATGGTCCTTCTGTGGAATAAGTTCAAAAACCAAAATAAAATCGCATTTTTCTTAGGTGTTAATCGTTCTTCTGTTAATCGTCGCTGCAAAGAGTATAATTTACTTTAGTAACATACTGCTAGGATACCCTTCGATACTTTTTTTGAGGCAAAAAACACTCAGGGCGAGCGGAGTGGGGGAAGTTCTAGCAAAGTAATAGCAAGTTCGCATAATCTACAAAAAAGATATTCCCTTTTCCGTTCGCCCTGAGTGCCCCAAAGGGGTGTATCGAAGGGTATGAATTAATGGAGCCTTGTATGAAAAAAGAAGAATTTGAACAACACAAAGAAGCATTTTTATTACATCTCAAAGCGGAACGTAATCTTTCAGAACATACGTTGCGCGCCTATTTTTTAGACTTGCAGCAATTTATCACATTCTGGCATGAGATGGCTGATCAAGATAAAAACAATCTTGAGTTACGCCAAATTATTGAACGGTACTTGGTTGCATTGTTTTATAAAAAAATCAGTAAAAGTTCTATCGCAAGAAAGTTCTCTTGTTTTACATCATTTGAACGGTTTCTGCAACCTCGTGGTATTGAATTAAATCTCAATTTAAAAAGACCGCGGATTGATAAAAAATTGCCTATTTATTTTAGCGTTGATGAATTGTTTCATTTACTTGATTCGATAAAAAATGAAGCATTACCAACTCGTTATCCCGTGCGTGATAAAACTATTTTTGAATTGTTGTATGCCACAGGTGTTCGTTGCTCTGAGCTTGTTAATATGTGTATTGTTGATGTTGACATGGATGCTAAAACAATTCGTATTTTAGGTAAAGGTAAAAAAGAACGGATTGTTTTATTTGGTGTTAAGGCGCGAGAAAAAATTCTAGAATATTACGCAACAGAACGACCAGAAATACAAGATCAGCAAGAACCGCTTTTTATGAACTATCGCTACGAAAAATTGACGTCTCGTTCAGTACAGCGAATTGTAAAAATGTTTAGATCTTTTTTACCAATTGAACGACCACTGACGCCGCACAAATTGCGCCATTCCTTTGCAACACATTTACTTAACCAAGGTGCTGATTTGCGTGCAGTGCAGGAACTTCTTGGGCACAAAACATTAGCAACTACAGAAAAGTATACGCATGTTTCTCTTGAGAATCTTTCAAAATTGTGTGAAAGCGTTCATCCGATTAATGCGATGATTAATAAAAAGTAGAGCTATGCACGTATCCCACGTAACAATTAATAAAAAAATTGTGTGCATTCTTATCGGTACACTTATTTCCTTTGGAATCATTTTTTTACGCCTTACGTATCTGCAAGTTTATTGTGGAGAATATTTTGCATCACGTAGTCAGAAAAATTTTATTCGCTACACATCTGTTGCATCTGCCCGTGGAAACATTCTTGATATACATAAAAATCTTTTAGCAACAAATCGTCCTGTAACCACGGTACATTGGCAAGGAACAGGAAAGGGTGCGTTTTCACAAGAGCAGTTACTTTTGTTACAAACAATAGAAACTATTACCGGTGTGGATCTGACTTCTGGAACTACGTTTGATGCGGTTCTGTTGAGCGAAAAAAGGGGAAAAAAAATAGTATTGGTTACCGATATTGATTTTGCTGTTTTGAGTAAATTGGTAGAAGCATTTCCCAATCATGAAAATATTGTTATAGATACTCATTTTAAACGTTTTTATCCCTATAATACGTGTTGTAGTCATCTTGTTGGTTACTTAGGTAATATGCGTATGCTTGCTAATGGCCAATTTGGGTTGGAGAAATTATTCGATGCAGATTTATGTGGCAAAGATGGATCGGTGCGAAATGTGGTCAATTCTGTTGGGCAATGTATATCGTACGTTGAACTTGAAAAAGCTTTGATTGGTAATGATATTCAGACGACAATTAATATTGATGTTCAGTTGTTGTGCGAAAAAGTTTTTCCCGAAACGCGGTCTGGTAGTTTTATTTTACTCAATCCCGCCGATGGAGCAATTGTTTCATTGGTCTCACGTCCTGATTTTGATCCTAATATTTTTCTTGATCCTATTTCGTACGAAACATGGCAAGGACTGCAAGAAAACAATCCATTTATTAACCGTGCATTTGATGCAAGCTATCCAGCAGGATCAATATTTAAACTTGTTACCATCAGTGCAGCGCTGGAGACGGGTATTGTTCCAGAAGATTCTTTGTGGAACTGCAAAGGATATACGTTATTTGGTAAGCGTAAATATTGGTGTGCGCGCCGCTCTGGGCATGGTGAAATATCGATAAAAAAAGCAGTGGCAGAATCGTGTAATACACTGTTTTTTGAAATTGGAAAAAAGATTGATATTGATGTTCTTGCTGACTATGCATATAAATTTGGTCTTGGTAAAAAAACGAATATTGTATTTCCAGAAAAAGTTGGGTTGATTCCAAGTAGGGAGTGGAAGCTTGATTATAAGGGTGAGCGTTGGTGGCCGGGCGAAACTCTATCTGTTGCAATTGGACAAAGTTTTTTACTCGCAACGCCTATTCAAATTGCATGCATGATCGCGAGTATTTTTACCGGCAATCTTGTTGCACCGCGTCTTTTGATAAATGAACCGGTTGTAACAAGTCCTCTTGATATCAAGCCTGACACTATTAACTTTTTAAAAAAATCGATGAAATCTGTAGTAAAGCGTGGTACAGGTAGAAGTGTTCGTAATGTAAAAGATATGAAAATATACGCAAAGACAAGTACGGCGCAAACAAGTGATTTTAGTAAACGTAAATTAGATGAAAAATATTTGGAACACGGTTGGTTTGTGGGACAATTTCAGTACAAAGAATACGATCCATTGGTGATTGTCATTCTTGTCGAACGCGTTGGTGCTGCGCAAGTTGCAACAACCATTGCAAAAAACTTTTTGATTGAATATAAAAAATATATGGATTCACTGTGTTGAAAATATTTTTTAGGAGATCGAAAAATGAACAAACAACTACTCGTTTTTATCGCTGCATTTTCTTTGTCAACTATGCACGTGTGTGCTGTTTCAGAACAGATGAGTGTAAAAAAACACGATATAGTTTGGCGTAAAGCACAAGTAAGAAAACTATATTCATCATATTTGGCATCATTGATATTAAGCGGCTGTGTTGGTGCTACAACAGGTGGTTTGGTGCGATACATGGAAAAACGACTGGATATTGAATCATCACCGGTTGCATTGCTTTTATTACTTTTAGGTTGGGCTTTTGAATCTGAATTTCGTAATGATATTATTATTGGTTTACAAAAAGAGTTGGATTCATATCAAGTTGATCATAAAAAAGGTTTGATGTTTAAAAGTGCATGGATTGCTTCGTGGCTTGCGTATCTTCAATCATAAAATAAGTTGTTTTTTGAATACAAAAATAGGCGTGTAAAAAGCGCCTATTTTTTTTACTGAGAATACGTATACTATAAGCCATTTACATCAATATCATTTATAGGAATAACGTCATGAAAAAGTACACCATTCTGTTGTTATGTATTGTTATGCATTGTGCACAAACTATGTGTATGGATGCACCAGTTGAAAAACCCATAGTAACATTATTCAAGGCTATTAAAGATCGCGATAACGATAAGGTCAAGGAGCTTGTTACTGCACATCCTGACATTGTAAATTCATATCATGCATGTCCTTCATCTTCTTGTTTTGAGCGCGTATTATTTGGTGAAGTTACGCCGCTGCATGTTGCAGTACATGTAAATTATACAACGAATGTTCACTTTTTACTTGTATCAAATGCTGATTGTAATGCAGCAACAAAAGGAGGGCAAGCAGACACACCACTCCATTTGGCGTGTAGTAAAGAGATAGCAGAATTATTGATAGAAAATGGGGCATTGGTAGAAAAAAGAAATGAGCATGGGTGGACGCCATTATATGCAGCATTGTTTCACCCATGGCGTCGGTTGAATAAAGAAGTTGCAGATTGCTTAATTTGGTATGGTGCAGATGTTAACCAGCGTATAGAAGGTCCTTTTCAGAACACCTTATTGCATGAGGCAGCGAGTTCAAGTGCTCCTTGTGATAGAGTTAAACTTTTATTGGGTCATAAAGCAGATAGAACATTGGTTGATGCGTATGGAGAAACTCCATTAAAGTTAGCAATACATTACCATAACGGATACGAAGATCTTATTAGTCTTTTGAGGTAGTAAAAAGGGAGCTGTCTAAAAAAAGGATTTATTAGGTTGAAGATCGTCTTATACGTTTTGTTGTGGGGATTATTGAGCATCAATACTATTCTTGGAATGAAGCGCCCACTAAAAAATTCTTGTGTTGCGGTTGATCGTCCAGAAAAATATCAGAGAGTTATTGTAGAGTTGCCTATGTGGTCACAGCTTTTGGATAATGATGCAGCATGGTTAAAAAAAATTCTTGAGATTGATGCGCTTGGTTATTGTTCTGCAAGTATAGAAATAGCAGAAGCTGCACTAAAAACAATAGTAGATGATGGTTTGCTAACAGGTAGATGTGACCCAGAAACTGAAATACTTGCGAAATTGGTAGCACAAAGATCTATCGATCGGCAGCGATTGTTAGTGTTCTTGAAGAGTAATGAGTTTGATCAAGCAAAAAACGTTATTGGAAAAAATCCGTACATTCTGCATACGTATAAAGATGATTCTATGTTTGATTTATTAAGTGCAGTGTTTGCTCAGAAGATTATTGATAGTAGTGCATCTGCCCAAACATATACCTGTATCAGGGAATTAATGCATAGTGGATTTAGTCTTGATGTGCGTGATACAGCAGGGATCCCTTTACTGTGTAGAGTTGTTCGGTACGATAATGACAAGTATGTAGATGTATTAAAAGGTGGAGCTTCTGTTAACATGCACGATAAAGATGGTAATACCGCGCTATATTATGCAGCAGCGTTGTGTGATCATGATAAAATAGAAAAATTGTTATCTTACGGTGCGGTGTTTAACCACAATATTGGTAATAAAATTCCTGTTACACATTGTATGCGGCCATTTGTGGTTACATTGTTTCTAAAACAGTATTGTATTGACTGCAAAACACATGATAGAAGTTTAGCGAACATTCCTTGTGTCAACAGACACTTGGAGCATTTTATGTGTGGACAATGTTATAATCAGCGATGTACAGATAGTAAGAAGTGTCCTTTGTGTCGAAGAAGTCTTGGTGAATTTGGTACGTAAATTTTTGAGGATTGTGCATAATTATGCAAAAGAAGAAATGCTTCGTAGTACGGGTAGCTTTTGTGGCAATGATTTACGCTGGAATTATTTTTGCAATGGATAAAGAAATTGTAAGAAAATTAGATTTGAGCAAAAGAGAGTTACCAGTCTGGAGAGCGCCAGTGTTGAGCTGTGAAAACTTTGATCATTTAGTTGCGAATAACGCAATTTTTTTAAAGAGTTTGGTAGCACAAGAACGAGCTGGCAATTATTGCGTTGAATTGCACAGAGCGATAGCAGTATTGCAGAAGAAAAAATCTGTTTTTGACGAGGAAAATGTAGCGAGTGTATATAGTCCTGAAGCTGTTCGTTCTATCAGAATGATAACACGTAGAGACAATGATCGTGCATTCTTAATTGAAGCCCTAAAAGCGGGCCGATATGATGGTATATTAAAAATTTGCAGAACTAATCCATATGCAGTTGACGCGTATGCATTGTATCTAGAATATGGCGGAATTGCAGCCCCATTACACTATGCCTTGTGGTATTATGTTGGCAAAAATGAGCAATTGCAGTTGTGTATTGATGACAGCATACGGTATCTTTTAACGTTTGGGGCAAATGCAAATGGACTTGATTGCGATCGTAACACTCCCTTGCATAAAGTATCTACACAAGAACATATCCAGTATTTGTGGGACCGAGGGGCTCAGAATGATATAAAAAATAGTGAAGGTCTAACTCCTGTAATGACGTACATTAAAAATAATAAACAAGATTTAGCATTGTTTTTGCTGAGAGTAGGCAGAGCTAATCTTACTCTCAGAGATAATCAAGCGAGTACGCTTTTACACTATGCAGTGGCTGCAAACCATGCACAATTGGTTGATTATTTGTTGTGTAATGGGGCTGATTTTGATACTTCCAATACTCTAGGAGAAACTCCTGGTCAGCTTGCGCGTGGAAGCAATCATCAGGTGAAAAATTTGGTAGAGCAGCACATGCTGCTGCATTTTTGCAACGCGTTACTTGCTGATAGAGGGTATGCAGTAGAACAATTTATTGAAAAGTATCCTTGGATAGATTATACACTAGCTCTTTCTTGGGCAGAAAAATTTTGTTACACAAAAAAGTTTGATAATACGTATGAAATGTTAGAAAGTTTGCAAGCGTTTAGATATTGTTTGGAAGAGCAGAGGAAGAAAAATGAGGAGCTTTTGTGCCAATTAAATTGATTTCAATGCTTTTCTCTTTTGAGTGTTACAAAATCAACTTCTGCTGTTGAATTGATGCGAATGCCATTACGGTAGGATTCTTTATGGTTGACTTGGCAGTACGGAAATGCCATGATTATAGTATATGTTGTGTATAAAGAGGTCTATAGAATTATGAAAAATCCTCAAATTAATATCACATTTGAAGAAGATACCGTCAACTTATTAGGTTCTTTGGCTAAACAAGAAGAAAAAACTGTTTCTGATTTGGTTAAAGAACTTATTCTTGAAGCACTCAGTCGTCGTGAAGATATGGTCTTATCGGCTATTGCTGAATCTCGTGATACGCAAAATGCAAAAAAGATAAGTCATGAAGATGCCTGGAAATAGATATACCATCGAATATTTGGATACCGTTATTAAGGAAGATATTCCAAATCTTCAGTCAACGGCGAGAGCGATGATCAAAAAAGCTATCGAAGAAAGATTGGCGATTGATCCTATAGGTTTTGGCAAACCGTTACGTTATAGTTTAAAAGGCCATCGTCGTTTACGCGTTAGTGATTATCGAATAGTTTATCGCATTGATCCGGATAAGAACACAGTAATTATAGTGACTATAAAGCATCGTAAAGACGTATATGATGAATTTTAGGTATAAAAGGGAATGCTATATTGTATTCCTTTTTATCAATTATTAACAAGCTTAATTTCAATGCGTTCTATGGATTTACCCGGTCGATCTCTTTTGAGTGTTACAAAACCAACTTCTGCTGTTGAATTGACGTGTGTACCACCGCAGGGAACTTGCGCAAAACCATCAATTTTCCAAAAACGGCGTTGATGTGCAATATCTGAGTAACCTTTTTCAATAGTGCGATTACTTGTAATGATTGCATTATATTCAGCCAATATTGCAGGGAAAAGGGTGGAGATATTCGTGTCAGATTTAAAATCTATGCGTGCTTTGTGTTCTGCAATGTGTGCGCCAACTTTTTCAAGATGATATTTTTGCGTTACGATTTCTAGAATCAATTCAGCAGCAAAATGCAGACGCATTAATTGTAATCGTCGTGGCCAATCAATAGTCGTGGTGACTTTGTCATCGATGTGCAAACCATGATTATCTGGAAGGGTATAATAAATAAGATTACCTTCTATTTTTGAATCTAGAATAGGAATATCATTAACAAATGCTTTGTCACTTTCCTGCCCGCCGGCAAAGGAATAGGCGATAGTTTCGGCAAAGAGAACTTTGTTGCCATCAACTGAAACTACGTGCGTTTGCAAGGTATGTTGATACGGGTTATCCCAAAAAACTTTGCGCATATTATCTTGAATTGCCTTTGTAGATTGACTAAATGGTATAAAAATATACATTCATAGCGTATCATTACTATAATTTTTTGTTGAGGAACTTTGATGACGTACCTTTTTATAATTTTTTTAGTGACATCTTTTTCTTTTGTAGGCGCAATGGATCGTGGTACATCATCGTTACAAGAGATACGCAAAGATCGTCAGCAATATATTACTTCACCAGCTGTAGCATCAGAAATGTGTAGCACTTTGGTTACCACATTATATAATCAACCACTATTTGATGGAAAAGGTTCGTGTGCTAAGAAATGTAAGGTATTACCGTTGGGTAGCATAGATAGTCGTGTTATTGATATACTATACGAAAATACTGCAAAGAAATTGGGCAAACATTGCACCGTGCATTCTTTTGGGGGAGGTACTCATCTGTTATATGATTGCAACAAAATTTGTTTGGGGGATGGTATTACGCAATGGTTGTATGATGATAAGTCATTTAAAGATAATGATGCAGATATAGAAGCAGCTCTTGCATCAGGTCTTTTTAAGAACACATGTGATGAAGTAGTCAAAGATTTGCTTACGGGCTGGAAGAAATCAACACTCGTTGAAAACCCTGGTATTTTCTATAAAAATTCTGAAGAAGAGTGGTATTTGTTTGTTAAATCTGCAAAATTGATAAAAGAAGATCATCTCATGCGAATTTTTTTCAGTGTGGTGGATGTACGTTATGTGGCCAAGTGTAATTGTGATTGGCTAAATAACAACAACAGACTTGAATTCCGTGATATGCTTTATTTATGGATTAAGAAGCAGTCATTTGATGAGGTGGTTAACAAACTTGGATTGCGTATCGAACAGTAATTCTTGATTCCCATCGAGCTATTTTGGAATGAAACAAGGCACCTCTTTTGAAGGTGCCTTGTTTGCTTTTCTGTTATTGCTGAACTTCGCTATGATTGACTGTTCTCTTTTTCAGCTTCAGTTTATCGCGTTTTAATGCGGCAGCTTTTTCAATTGCCTGGTCGATTGTACTTTGTACAGTGCGTTCGTTCAGTATACCATCTCTCATAGCATTCGTCTTTTTGCTCATTATGACGACCATGTCTTTAATTTCAGCATGTGATAAGCCTGCAGTTTCTTGAACAATAGCATTGATGCGTTCTTCTGTAAGGATTGAGTGTGCGGCTTCGATCCCTTCAAAGCTATTATTTATTTCATCAAATAAGTATTCATGTATGTAAAGGTCAAGAAGGTCTTTACGTGTTTTTTCACTTGGAAGTGGCATTTTTACACGTTCCTGGAATCGGCGTCCCATAGCAGGGTCCATAACATAGGCATGGTTTGTTGCTGCAATTACCATAAGTTTGCTGCTACCACTACCAGTTGCAGCTAATATGTGGTTAAGTACTTTATAGTGATCAGATTCAGGGTTGAGTATGTTACGGTTAATAAAGAGGGCATCTGCTTCATCGATAAACAAAATAACGCCATATTTACTCTTATTCGCCATTTCAACTATTTCATCAAAGTATTTAATACCTTCAACTCCTGATTGGAGTAGTGATGCTGCAGTAACCAATAAAAAGTCCATATCGGTGTTATCGGCTAAGATGTGCGCGAATAATGTTTTACCTGTTCCTGGCTTACCATAGAGTAAGAGATTATCGTAGGTTATTTTTTTGCCGCTAAGAATATGTTGTTTGATGTTCTTTGTTTTTTCTTGAATTTCTTCTAGTTGTTCTTTAACTAACTCGTCAAAAATCATTGATGGTGTTGTATAACCCGCTCGCGAACGCTTCCAGCGATCTATCCAGCCGTATTTTGATCCTGGTTGTAAAATTTGAGGACGAGGAGAAAGGAAATTTTTTTCTAGTACTTTCCAAAAAACGCGTGCGCCATAAAATCCAGATATTCCCACAATACCAAATAAAGCAATGGGCGTCCCAAATCTAATAGCATTTTCGGCATTAAGGAGCGATCCAATAAGCATTTGAAAGGTTTGTTTTAGCTGAGGAGCTATGTTTTCTTCAAAATTTTCATTAAATTTTTCTATCATTTCTCCTACGCCTTCTCCAAGGTCAAGAGTGACAGGGATAGGGGTTTCTTTATCAAATGTTACAGGAATTGGTTTTTTTGGGTCAAGTGTTACCGGGAGAGAGTAGCCATAAGGAAGGCTTATTGGCATAGGGTGTGTTGGGTCCGGCAAAATAGTCGTTTGTGTCATATTAATCTTATCAGGGTTGTAATAAACAGTTACGCCATCTTTGGGTTTGGGGTTAAGGCTATTGTGATCTATATTCCACCGGTCACTAAAGGCGTTATTTGATCCAACGTAAGAAAACAATATGACGACAAAAAGGAGTAATTTTTTCATTTTTAGTACCATTGGTTGATTCGTATTTAAAATCAATATTATTACAATTAATAATTATATAGATTTTTGAGAAAAAGAAAAGCGGTGTTCTTTTTCTTCTTTGAACAATTTATAGAGCTTTCTGGCCAGTTTTAATTTTTCTGCCGTAGTTTCTGCACAATAGAGTGTGGAGTAAAAAGCTGGCAATCCGCATGCAATAGCCCCCAGCAATATGATGATAGGACAAAGAAGGTCTGATTTTAACTGGGTTTTGTGTTGGTTGACTTCATAGCGTAAGGCAGAATATTTAAGTTTTTCTTTATTGCGATGGGACAATTTTGTAGCGGTCTTCTCTCTATCTTTATCTGTTGAGTTGTTATAATGCCATATACCATAGTCCCATGATACTATTTTTTCAACACTGAAACGCTTTAAATATCGTTTTTCTTTCAATGAAAACTTTTCAGATGAGAGGCCTTCAAATAGTTTGGAGGGAATATAAATATCCTCGAACTTACCTGATATCAGTTCCCAGTGTTTTCTGCATAGGTAAAATGTAGCATCAAAACCGCCCATGTACATTAACAGCATGGCGGGAATAAGACCCGCTATTGTAAAAGCTATTTTTTCCTTGTGGATATTTTCAGGGCGAGAGTCGTTTTCCAATATTCGAATATGCTTGGATAGATTTTCTAAAGCATAGTTAATAAAATCGATATCTTTTGTTTTATAGAATAACGGATCATCTTTATAATTTTGACACAGACAATTAAAGCACAAACGTTCTTCCGAGGTCAGTATATCACGTGCGCGGGCTGCTTCTTGTAACCGTTGAACATCTTGCCACGATATATTGCGTTGTATTGATGCAGAATCAAAATTATTAGACGATAGAGAGATTACAAAGGTTAGTACGGTGAGGTAAAGTAAAATTTTCTTCATTTGCATCGCCGTTTTTCTTCTTCTTTAAGAAGATCGTAGATTTGTTTATCTTTTTTTAATTTTTCGTTCGTGGTTTCTTCATAGCAGAATGCCATATGAAAAATATAGCAGCCAAGTGGAATGTATGCCACGGATAGGATAGCTGGGCTATCAAAAATTTTTCTGAATATAAACTTAGAATGTCGTTGATAACATTTGTAGATGGCATGAGAAATAAGAGCTGCGCTGATTGCAATTGGAATGAGTCCAGCCATTACAATATTTCTCTTTTCCTCCCAGCTGTTTTCTGGAAGCATTTTATTATTTAGTATTTGTATCTGCTTTTCGAGAGCTCTTAAATATTGATCAAGCCAAAAGCTATTATATGTTTTATACAATGATGAATCTCGTTCATATTCTTTGCGTAGGTTGTTCAATAATTGGTAATCAGTACCACTCACGACAGGAAGCTTTTTATTTTCATTTCCGGAAAATAGATATGAAGCGGATATCAGGACTAGGAATAATAAAATTTTCTTCATATCAATATAGTTCATGGGTTACGCAGAGCTCTTATAGCTAGCAAACGACGATTGTTTCGTTCTTCTCGTAGGAGCTTAGAGAGGTGTCTATCGCCTTCTAAGCGTTTTGCAAGATGTTCCGTATAATAAAGAGCTTTATAAATTTGGGGGTATGCGATGGTAGCAACCACCAGTAAGAGCAGAACGGCTGCAGCACCAATCAGAGTCTTTGCCTGATTTAATGCTGTTTTACGGGCAAGATATTCTAGATTTTTTGCAGCAGAAGGAGATAATGCATTAATTTCAGATTTCCAAAAGTATTGCTCATATATGTTCTCACATAAAATTGTTATTTTTTTTACATCAATAAGGTCCAATTTCTTTTTTTCAGATCGCGTGAACTTTAGTGATGGTAATTGTGCGATCATAGAATATGGAATGGTTGCATTGTAAAACTTACCTGTTGAAAGGCTATGCCAAATGGGATAGGTTAAACAACTCAACCCAGTAGTTAATATTCCTGTTACAGCAAGGCTTATTTTCAAAGACTTAGAAGACCACCCACTTTTCTTTGTACGAATTTTATGTTCTATGATTTTTACATGCTTTTCCAAGACATCCAAGAAATAGTCAAAATCTATATCGCCTTCTTTTTCAAATAAAGGAATCATTGCTGCAACGGTATAAAGAGCTCTTAAACGATCACGTTCAACGGGTGTCAATGTAGTGGGTGAGCTGACTGCATCATTGGACAGTGCATGTGTAGTTGTGATGAGGAATGCTATGCTCAGGAAAAATTTGTTCATATTTATCCGGAATTATATAAAAATAGGAATGCTACTAAATAGTATACCCCATTTGTAATTTTTCTACAAATGGGGTATTGCATATCGTGAACAAAAAAATACTTCTTTTGAAGGGGTCCCCATGCATAATGAGCCTACTTCGCATAAAGCTACGAAGGCCGCGAATAGAGCGTGGGGTTAAAAAAGAAGTCAGCTTTTTACGCTGTTCTTGTTGCCGCAGCAACTTTTTTAGCTAATCTGCTGATTTTGCGAGCGGCGGTATTTGGATGCAGAAGGCCTTTGCCTTTTGCGCGAGCAATTTTGCTTTCTGCTGCAACTAATAATGCTTTTGAAGCTTCAACATCATTCAGCTCAAGTGCAACAACAACTTTTTTGATTGCTGTTTTGAGGGAAGATTTTCTTGCTTGGTTGCGAAGTTGGCGTTTTTCTGTTTGAAGAACGCGTTTTTTTGCTGATTTAATATTTGGCATAATCGATTAACCCTGATTAATATTAGAGAACTTTTTTAATTTTGCCTGCTTTTACACATTTTGTGCAGACTTTTGAACGATGAACATGATTGTCCGCGTCACCAGTTAAAGTGTAGCGTACGGTATGAACGTTTGGGTATACCCAGCGTTTTACTCTGTTGTTTGCGTTACTTACTAAATTTGCTACCTGTGGGCCCTTTGAGCACACTGAACAGATTCTAGACATGATGCGTACCTTCCTTAAAGCCTATTTACTTACTTTTAACATAACAAAAAGATAAAAATTTACAAGAACGTTTACACAAATTTATGAGCTTGGCGGGGAGTTATGGCCAGTAACTCATAAATTTCCTCTGCATGCAAGGTCTCTTTTTCGATCAATGCATTGGCGAGCAGCTCAAGCTTGTCACGGTTTGCTTCCAGCAATGTGCGCGTTTGGTCGTGATACAATGCCGTCAATCGTTGAACTTCCGCATCAATTTTTTCAGCCGTTTTTTGAGAATATTCAAATTCCCCATGTTGCTGGCTATAAATAATGGTGCCAAGCTCTGGCGACATGCCATAGTGGCACACCATGTTACGTACAACCCTATTTGCATTCTGGAAGTCGCTATATGCGCCGGTTGTCAGTGAATTGAAGACGATCTCTTCTGCAACTCTACCACCAAGTGCCGACATAACTGTAGCTTCCATTTCTTCTTTGGTGGTAATATATTTTTCACGTTCTGGCAAAAAGTGCGTCACGCCTAACGCAGAGCCACGAGGAATAATAGTAACTTTGTGCAATGGATCAGATGTCTCTGGTAATAAAAGACGCACAAGAGCGTGTCCTGCTTCGTGATACGCTATGAGCTTTTTATCTTCAGGCGTAAGCATGATGGTTTTTGTTTCTTTACCAAGCATAATTTTGTCGCGTGCTTGATCAAAATCGTGCATTGTTACCATATCTTTTTCTTCTTTTGATGCAATGATTGTTGCCTCGTTGACCAAGTTTTCCAGGTCTGCACCAGAAAATCCTGGTGTTCCCTGCGCAATTTTTCTCAGATTAAGTTCTTCTTCCGCAACTATGTTTTTTGTGTGTACCGCCAAAATGGCTTCGCGGCTTTTTAAATCTGGGTATGGTACAATAACGCGACGATCAAAACGTCCTGGACGTAATAATGCTTTGTCCAAAACATCAACTCTATTTGTTGCAGCAATTACAATGATAGGAGAGGGAGAAACTTCAAAGCCATCCATTTCAGCAAGAAGCTGGTTGAGTGTTTGTTCGCGTTCATCATTGCCACCACCCATACCGCTCCCACGATGGCGACCAACTGCGTCAATTTCATCAATAAATATAATGCTTGGTGCATGTTTACGTGCTTGTGCAAAAAGATCACGAACACGTGCGGCACCCACACCCACAAAAACTTCAATAAAGTTTGAACCACTTATGCTGAAAAAAGGACAGTTAGCTTCACCCGCAACAGCGCGTGCTAATAATGTTTTACCGTTGCCTGGTTCACCAATAAGCAGTACGCCACGGGTTATTTTAGCGCCAAGGCGTTGGTATTTTGCTGGGTTTTTAAGGAAATCAATGACATCGGCAAGTTCTTCTTTTGCCTCATCTGCTCCTGCAACGGAATTAAAATTTTCTTTGATACTCGATGGTAGAAACATGCGAGCGCCACTTTTCCCCATGGTAAAAATATTGCCGCCACCGCCATTGCTGCCAGCATTGCGAGAGCGAACAAAGTACCAGATTGCCCATATTGCAACAAAGAGGCATGAAAAAAGAAATAGATACCAAATTCCCAGTTGATTACTTGGAGAGATGACTGAAAATTCTACGCCATGTGTGCGCAGACGGTCCCAATCGCTCGCATTATTACCAATGACGGTTTCAAAGCGGCTGCCATCGGCAAGAATACCTTCAACATCTTGTCCTGAAACATATACTTTTTTGACAAGATCCTGATCTACTTTTTCCAAGAATGCTGAATAGGAGATAACTTGAACGTTTCTTCCCAGTTCTGTCAGCTTATGAAGAATAAGAAGGATTCCTGCAATCATAATAATTGCAATGAGTCCATTCTTTATATTTTTTGGGCTAGGGATCCACGAGTTATTGTTTTTAGGTTTTTTCATACAATATCATCTACTTTTTGAGGTTTATAAGCACATTACACAATAAAAAGGTCTCTTTTTGATACTTTTATTGTAGCATAACCATAAAACTTGTCGATTTTAAATTAATTTGTTTATGTCACCACAGGAAACGTTTGATAACAAGGGGACCAGTGTGGATAACTGCAGTAATCGTGTGCGCTTGTCAGATATTTTCTTTTGTTCGTTAACAAATTAAGGGTAGCCAAGCGACTTTTATCACAAGCAACTTCATGGCTGAAAAGCAGATATGTTCCATCAGGCGACAAGCTTGCTTCATGTTTGTTACCCGGATCATCAGTCAATTGTGTATGGCTTTTGGAACTGAAATCATACATCATTATTTGCATGGTACCTTGAATCATCTTATGATAAGACATTTTATTTGTTATAGGGCAGTAAGCAGGTGAGGTACAATAGCCGCCTTTAGTAATTCGTTGTAAGTGTCCGGTTGTAATGTTGCCAATATAAATTTGAGGATTTCCTTTTTGAAAATCAGAGCACAAGCCGATGCGTTCTGCATCTATAAAAATGGGTGATGTGTTGTTACCGGTATTTCTGGTACATCGTTTTAAATTATTATCTTTGTTGAGGTAGATTTGACAGCTACCATTTCCGCGTGACGCACAATAGACATAATCGTTACCGTTTTGCGCAAATGAGGCAAGCATATTGATCCCCTCAAGCGCTGATATAATCTTTTTCTCTTTTTTGAGAGAGGTAGACATAAGACAAACATTGGTGTCTGTATATTCGGAGTAAGAAAGTTGAGGTTTTTTTGTGTGCCAGCGGGGAGCAATGGCAATTGTTGGAAGGTCAACAAGTAGTTCTTCGTTACTTCCATCAAAATCTGCAATGTAAATTTTGCTTGTTTTCTGACCGTTAGGGCCGCGTAAATCTTTGCAGTACGCTAATTTAGAAGAAAAAAACCCATCATTTCCGGTTAATGTTTTCCATGTTCCATCAGCAATCGCATGTGCCCATCCGCGAGCAACGGTACCCTTTTTTTTGTATTTTTTGCCTTGTAACATGGTGCATTGCATTGTGTCATATAATCTCCATTCAATCACGTGCGAAGATTGAGCGTTAATGCAGAGTGCAAGCGGAGTGCCTGCGTGTGCTAATTGCTGTACTTTTTTACTCAGCTCTTTTTTTGATAAATGAGTATTATATTTTTTGATGCATGGTGCAAATTGATCGGTGAATTGTAAATCTTTTTTTATAATGTTGGCTATTGCGCTTAATTCATTGTTTGTTTCATCAAGGACTAGGATGGCAATTGGCATTTGTGCTTGTTGTGCGCCGGAAATAGATAATTCAATATTGTCTGCGTGGATAAATGTTGTGATGAAGGTGAGGAAGTATAATTTTTTCATGAGATTTTCCTGGTTTGTGGTTTTGTTTTTTTCCGCATCCTTCGATACATTCTTCTTCGCCAAGGCTACGAAGAACACTCAGGACGAGCGGTGGATGATTCATTTCTTCCGCTCGCCCTGAGTGTTTTGTCTTCAAAAAGTATCGAAGGGTCAGGACGAACGGGTGGAGAATACAATTTCCTAAAATTAACTTCACTGTTTAAAACTAATTATGAGTGGTTTTCCGTGTGTCCATTGCGGCATTTTCATTGAAAATAATGCTTGGCGTGCCGAAATATCAAACATAATGACGCCTGAACTTTTTACCATTTTTAAGTTTTCTACTATTCCCTTTTTATTCACAAAAAAAGATATTTCGCACGTACATTCTGGCGATACCCCTATTGGCGGTTGCCATTTGTGTACCAATTCTTTTTGAAGTTGTGCTCCGCGGCGTAGTGCTTCAACTTCTCGAAAATTATTGGAAATACGTGCGTTTTCTGGCACATGCACAGCATGTCCTCGCCCGTTCATCCTGAGCTTGTCGAAGGATATTTCTTTTGTTGGTTGTGTTGGCACAACTGATTGCTGAATATCAAGTGCTTTTGCAAGGGGTTTTGCTTCTGTTTTTTTTTCACTTTCTTTTTCTTTCCGCTCGTCCTGAGTGCCCCGTAGGGGTATATCGAAGGATATATCTTTTTTATCTGCTTGTGCTATTGCAATCTTTTCTGGTTGCTTTGGTTCTGGTTTTGCGATAGCGAGATTTTTTTTCTCAATAACGGGAGATGTTTTTGGTACTACCGTTATTTTCTCTTCTATTTTTTTCACGTTTGTTGCAACAGTTGTTGTAGTTGGTTGTTTCACCGCAGGTATTGCTTTAGGTATTGGAGTGGTTGTTGTGATTACTGTTTTTTTCACATCCGCTTTTACAGCGGGTGTGCCCTTCGTCGCTTTACGAGAGTCCTCTGACTTGTCCGCCGAAGCCTTGGCGGAGGAGGAAGCTTTATACGAAAGAGGAGCGGAGTAGGGTTGAGTAATAGGAGGTTGCTTTATTGCAACTTTTGTAACCGTAGGTGTGCCGAGAGGCACAAACATAATTGGCGCAGAATAATCTACATTTTTGTTTATAGAAAGTGTATGCATGTAGGTGTTATCTTGATGCACACAAAATATCCACAACAAAAAAATAAGGTGCAATGCAAGGCAAAAGCCAACAATTTTAAGCCACAGAAGATGTTTTTTGTGAATGTTTTTGCGTTGCAAGAGCCACATATTTTATACCGCCAACAAATTTAATGTCATCAACCAATTCAATTACTGTTCCGTAGGATATTGCTGTATCTGCTTTTACATACACTGTTTTTTCGTGATCATTACCAACGGCTTTTTTTATTTCCGCAATCAGTTCTGTTTTTGCAACTTTTGTATTGTTAATATAAAAATCGCCTTGTTTATCAATAGAAACAATCAGTTCATTTGATTGTTGTGCAGCATCTTCTTTTGCGTTTCCACGCGGCAATGTTACTTTGATTGCATTTTGTAGTATGGGTGTTGCCATCATAAAAATAATGAGTAGCGTGAGCACTACGTCAATTAATGGTGTCATGGAGATATCATGGAGGCCAGTTTTTTGCTTTCGCAAACGTCTGTTAGTGCGGCGCATATCATTACCTTTCACGTAGTTGTTGCAAGATAAATGTGACTCGATCAGCCAGAACGATAAGATTGTGTTCGAGTGCGCGTGTTTTTACGTGTAAATAGTTGAACATAACAAGTGCTGGTATTGCAACAATTAATCCTGCGAGGGTAGTAATTAATGCTTCTGCCATACCAGGTGCAATGGTTGCGATATCGGCAACTTGTGTTTCACTAATGCGCATAAAAGAATGCACCAATCCCCATACGGTACCAAAAAGACCTACTAATGGTCCAACTGCTGCGCATGATGATAGAATTGGAATATATTCTTCATTATGGAGAACCAGTGTTTCAATAGTGTTATCGATATTTCTCTCTAAAAGTTCCCATTCATGAATACCAAGTTTTTGAGCAAAAGTATGTTGTGTTAATTCTTTTACAAATGAAAGATTTTTAGCAATAAAATAACCGGGCGCTGTTTTGCTTGCAGCGGTAGAAATTTCGGCAAGATCGGAAAGAGTTTTTGCTTTTTGTACTTTGTTATTTATGTTTTTCAATTGTCGTTCTTTTGCGTAGAGTAGCGCAAGTTTGCCAATAAACACTGCCCAACAAAGGACGGATAAGCACAGTAATAATAATAAAACACATTTACTTACGGTGTCCGCTTGCACCACAAGTTGCCAGAGGGAATTACCTGCAAAAAGATTCATAATAATATCTTTCGTGTAATAGTAGCTTGTTACGATTTAAAAGGTGATTCGAGCTTAGCAAAAGTTAAGGTTTTTTGAAAATAAATCATTAAGAATTGATTTATTGCTATTTTGAGGTTGCTCAATTTATCGTAAATGAGAATTGTTTTTGTGTAATTCAAAATTGAGGAAAATATATATGAAAGCACCAAAATATTTTTTTAATGAAGACATTGTTGAGTTGACACTCAATAATACGTTTTTTAGAAAAGAAATTTTTACCGGGAATCATAGTCAAATAGTACTCATGAGTGTATCTCCTGGACAAGAGATTGGAAAAGAAATACATCGTGTAGATCAAATCCTTTTTTTTGTGGATGGTCAAGGAATTGCAATTCTTAATGATGTTACTTCTGAAGTATTTCCGTATCACATGGTATTTGTTCCATCGGGAGTTGAGCACAATTTTAAAAATACTGGTCCTAGAGATATGAAGATATGTACCATGTATGCTCCTGTAGAACATAAACCAGGAACAGAAGAAGCAAAATCTGAATACTAAGGCTATAGTATTGATTAATGTTTTTGCTCTTCGTTTTCTCCACCAAAAGTAAACACATATGCTGTAACACCTTCTTGGCATTGGAGTGTGAGTGTATGGCGTCCATAATCATCTTGTAGATTAACAAGCTCATACATGCGTGGTTCATGTACCACAATTTCCCCTACATCATTCATATCGCGTGTACGGTATTTTTCCGGAATTGGTTTTCCATCAAGCAAAACCGTAAGTTGTGTTGGTTTATCAGCCTTCATAACAAGGTAGACGTGATTTGCAATAAAATTCAACTCTAAAACATTGTTATCGGCATTGCTTTGTAGTAAGTCAGGCGTAACTGTCCAGTTTCCTCTCAGACCGATTTGGTCATCGCCAAGCATGCCTAGAGTTTGATATGTGGTCGGAATGTTTTGCTGTATACGTAGAGATGGGTGATAACTACCGCCGCGTGCAAACCCAAGATACGTTTCAGGAGTAAGTAGTTTGTCAGAAGGACATTCTTTTGTTTTTCTGCATGGTGGCATATTGAGCAGTGCACGTATTGCATCTTCCATTTCTACATAACCACCTTCACCAAAATGTTTTTTTACAATTATACCGTTTTGATTGATAAGATAATGTGCTGGCCAGTAGTGGTTATCATAAGCTCGCCAGGTTTGGTAATCATTATCAAGAGCAACAGGGTATGTAATGTTGAATCTTTTTATGGCATCTTCTACATTTTTTGTACTTTTTTCGAATGCAAATTCTGGTGTGTGGACTCCAATAATTTCAAAACCATAATCTTTGTAAGATCTGTACCATTGTGTTACGTGTGGCAAGGTGCGAATGCAATTAATACAGGTGTATGTCCAAAAATCGATAAGGACAACTTTGCCACGTAGTTGTACAAGTGTTAATGGTTCTGAGTTAAGCCATTCAGTGATACCTACAAATTCGGGAGCATCTGACATTGTTGCAATTCCTTTGGATTGTCTGAGCATGTTTAGTTCTTCTTCTATTATTTTGCTTTGTTCAATGGTAATTGTTGGGAACCAACGTGCAATTTTTTCCTGTACCATTACGTCGACGTGAAAGACAATTGCCAAAGCGCTTGCAATAACAATAACGCCAAATATTTTTCGTACGGCATGGGTATAGGGTTCTATAGCACTTGCTGAGCGTAGAATTTTTGAGCCACCAAAACAGATAAGTAACATTGGTATTGCGGCACCAATGGTATATGCAAGTGTTATAAAAATTGTGGCGAGAGTAATACCTTCAGTAGCTGCAAGAGCTGTAATTGTTGCTAAAATAGGTCCTGCGCATGGTGTCCATAATAAACCGAGTGCAATGCCGAGAACAAATCCGCTCACAAACTCTTTTTTTATGTTAATTGAGAATGTTTGTACAATGCTGCCTAGACGTGCTATCTGTCCGGTAACAGCAATAAATGCATTTTCAAAAGATGGAACAATCATGGTCAGGCCGAAGAAAATAATGACACACAATGCGATGTAGCGAAAAATATCAGGCGATATACCGGTCGCTTGTACAATTGCGCTGAGTGCAAGGGTAAAAAATGAAAAGCTTATGATTAATCCAGTGATAATTCCCAATGGTTTGTGGTGGTTATGATTTGCCCCTGCAGTAAGAAGAATGGGAGCAATAGACAGTATGCATGGAGAAAGAATAGTGACAAAGCCTGCAAGAAACGCGAAAAGAATGAGTAAAAACATTTTGATCCTTTTATCTTAGGGTAAAATCATGGCATTTTTTACCACGAAATGGGTATGTTCTATAATTTTTTCCTAAAAATGGTATTCTAAAAAGAGATAATATCTGAAATATAGCATGTGTTACATTAGCTATTTATAGTCCAATCTACACTGCCTTCCGATTGGACGCCCTTATGAAACAACGTGGGATCCAAGTGTAAGTTCTTGATTGGGGTCCCCATACGTAATGAAATGTAGTATGGGGTATAAGAAATGGGGTATAAAAAAATGAAGAAAATGAAGGTTGCTGTCCTTGTTTCAGGTGGTGTAGACAGTTCTGTTGCGCTACAATTGCTGAAAAACCAAGGGCACGATGTAACCGCTTTTTATCTTAAAATTTGGTTGGAAGACGAACTTTCGTACTTGGGCGATTGTCCGTGGGAACAAGATTTAGCATTCGTCAAACAGGTATGTGAACAACTCGATGTTCCACTAGAAGTGGTTTCTCTGCAAAAAGAGTATAAAGACGAAGTGGTAGCATATACCGTTGCAGAAGTTAAAGAAGGACGTACGCCAAATCCTGATATTTTGTGTAACCAGCGAATTAAATTTGGCCTTTTTTTTGATAAAATAGATCCAAGCTTTGAAAAAGTTGCTTCTGGGCATTATGCCCAGGTCCGCGAAAAAGACAATGTGATTGAATTATTCCAGTCACCAGATCCTATCAAAGATCAAACGTATTTTCTTTCTCACCTGAGCCAAGAACAGCTCAAACGCGCTATGTTCCCGATTGGTCATTTACAAAAAAGTGAGCTGCGTGCCTTGGCGCATGAGTTCAACTTGCCAAACAAAGACCGCAAAGATAGTCAGGGAATTTGCTTTTTAGGTAAATTTAAGTTTGCAGATTTTATTAAACATCACCTTGGTACACAAAAAGGGCTGATGGTTGAAAGTGAAACAGGAAAAGTCATGGGTAACCATGATGGATTTTGGTTTTATACCATTGGTCAGCGGCAGGGCCTTGGGCTTGGAGGTGGGCCATGGTATGTTGTTGCAAAGGATGTTGATAAAAATATAATTTACATTTCTCGCAATTATTATGATGCTGAAAAGCGGCGAGATTTCTTTATTGTTGAAAGAATTCATTGGTTATCTGGCGTACCTTCTGATAAGAAAAATCTTTTTGTTAAATTACGTCATGGTGCACAACGGTATGAATGTACCGTCAATTACAATGAAGAAGGTAAAGTAGTAGTGCAGATTTCTGAAAGAGATCAGGGCATTGCTGCGGGTCAGTACGCAGTATTTTACGATGGTGATGTGTGTCTTGGTAGTAGTGTGATGTCTGTATGAAAAAAATTAATCTTCGCAAATTTACGTTGAATATATTGAGTCGTTTGCCTAATGCTGAAAAACGTATAACTATTCCAACGCTTTTTACCCTAGCACGGATAGTTGTGGTGCCGGTTATTATTGGCGCTATGATTACAGGCTGGTGGGGAATGGCGTTTTTCTTCTTTGTATTTGCCTGTTTGACCGATGTTATAGATGGTCTTTTGGCGCGACTACTTAATGAAAAAACATTTCTTGGTGCCTGTCTTGATCCTGTAGCAGATAAATTATTACTCATATCCTGTTTTTTCACCTTAGCATTTATTTCTACACCGTTATTTTCGATACCGTATTGGTTTGTATTGTTTGTGGTGAGTAAAGAGGTGATACAGATTGGCGGCGCTCTTATTATTTATCGATTACGCGGTCATCTTGACGTGCAGCCAACATTTTTGGGAAAAACAACTACTTGTATTCAGATGATTTTTATTATGTGGCTTTTTGCGTGCTATTTCTTCTGTTGGTTACCCATCAAAACATATTATGTAATGCTTGGGGTTATGATATTCTTTATTGGGGCATCATTTGGACAATATGTGCGCATTGGTTGGCGTATAATTAATACGAAAAAATAGTAAGCAATGAAAAATAAATACGTTGGTTTATTGGCAGTGGTCATTGGCGTGTGCACTGCTTGCTCGGTGGGACAAGAGTTTATTAAGCCAAAGACAAAAAGAGTCTATGTTTCCAAGCAGCAAGATGCAGAACTCGATGGTGATCTTGTTGCTCGAGGTACCGATATGTCTGGAGTTTTACTTGATCTTTCTAAAACCGTTTTTTTGATTATACAAAGTGCTATAACGCGGGTAAATGAGTATGCCTGTGGTGAAAAGAACTGTTTGGGTAAGGTTGAGCGGACAGATTGTTATGAAAAAAAAATGAAAATAAAAGAAGAGATAGAGCGTTCTATTGATGAGATACTGAAAATACTACAGCGGATCAATGATCTTGTGGCTGCCTTACAGTCATAGGTTGTATAAGTTTTCAGTTTGAATAAACACCCCCTGTTTCAGCAATTCACTTTTTCTGGTATAATTAGAGGTGAAGTTCAAGTTTTATCCAATAACTTTCTTTGATTGAATGATTGTCTTGGTCCGCTCGCCCTGAGTGCCACGATAGTGGTGTATCGAAGGGTTAAGCGGAAAGAGGATAAAGATAATTTTTTTTATGTCGCACCCTTCGATACACCCCTTTGGGGCACTCAGGGCGAGCGGGGTAAGTAATATCGGTAATGGTTAGGGAAATCATAGTGAATATATTATTACAGAAATTATCAGTTTTTGCGCTGTTCAGCTTTTCTTTGTGCACCACAACAATACAGGGAAATATTTTTCTAAATGTTGCGCAAGATCAGGCAAACAAAATAATCAAAAAGCCAACCGTACATAAATCTCCTCTTGAATTTAAACAAGCGGTAGCGCGGTACGTAAAACATACGGACGTTCACTGCTTTCAAAATGCGCAACGAAATACCGATGAAAATGCTTCGTATAAAAAGGAATTGCGCTACCTGTTTAAAAATTATGGAAAATTCTCTGCTGTTACATTACTTGCGCGTCTTCGCTCTGCTCATCAAGCAATGGTCAAACAAGATACCAATGTTGAAGGTGAAGCGTATAAAAAGTACGAACAAATGTGTAGCGCTCTTTTATTAACCTGCGTGCAGGTTTTTTTTAATGATGCACGTAATCAGATTTTAAACGCACTGCACGAGATTGATAATCTTATTGTGTATTGGCGGTATCAACAAAATCATCAGATAAAATATTTTTTCAGCAAATCACCAGTAAAATGGATAGTGGGTAAAGATCAAGAAAAAGAGATTGCTCATAATATAATCAGGCTGGAACGCAAGCAAAGAGAGTTGTATACATTATTGGGTTCTTTGACCGGGCATATTCATATGTTTACCGAAAGCGGAACAACGTACAATGATTGTTATGCGTGGATTGAAGGGCTGTTTGAAATTTTATCGTGTATTAAAACTCAAGATTATAGTTCTGACGGAACACGATTTGATGATATTGCAGGCAAATTAGAGTTAAAATTTAAACAGGTAACTAAATTAAAGCATGATTGCATGACATCACTTGCGGCAGCAAAAAAACCAAATCACTTTATTCGTAATTGGATGTTGTATACAACATTAACAACAATTATAGGATACACATTACATTATCACGTGCACAATCCTACAATTTTACCTGCAGCTTTTGAAAAAACGAAAAATTCGATTCAATGGATTGGAAAAAGCGTAGTAATAGATCCAATGACTGATTTATGGAAGGTTTTTTTTGAAACTAACTCAGAAAGTTCAGCTGCTAATATTGAAGATAAGATTGCTAAGATAGAGAAATTTTCTGGCATTATAGAAGCACGGGTAGCAGAGTTAACAGATCCAAAAATTCAGTCTTTGAAGTCGTATTCGACAGAGTTATTGGAGCGCGTTCTCACAAGAATGGAAGCTAAGAATTTTAAAGTAAATAAAGAAGAAATAATGCAAGATATAGCGCTTGATAAGTTTGATAAACTGGGTGCATTGATTGAGAACACAGGTGTCTACTATTATGATGAAAAAGTTGATTTAGGAATAGCTAATATTCTTTTGATGCTTGATACGGTGCTTAAATTATTACAAAAATATCCGGAACTGATCGATGAAGGTATCCTACCTTTGTTGCAGCAGATTGGGTTCTTGTTTGCAGATGTTGGAAAAATTGCGAACGATCTACTGAAAAATAATTTTTGGACAGTAAAGTTGGCAGCGTTTACTCCATTAGCAGGGGCATGCTTTGGTGTTACTAAGGCATATCAATGGGCAACAGCGCGCAATTATTCGCCAATACGGATTGCATTAGCTGACGTTAATTCGCTGTTAATAGAATCAGCTACTCATCTTGATGATCACGATTATGGTAAGTTGGTGTATCTGATTTGTAAGCTGCGACATAAATCAACGTATTTGAAAGATCCTTTATCTAATGATTTTTTGTTCGATGTGGCAAAGCTTGAATCAAAGCAATATTCTGCTCAGACTAAGCGTGGTATTGTTGAGAATATGTTTAATAAATACGCTTTCTTAGGACGTGTAGCAGTTTAAACAATTGTAAATCACAAAAAGAGGCTTGATGTATGTGTTATATGTACATCAGGTCTTTTTTTATAATCCATAATCTAGCTTGTTGCACAACGGATTGATTATACTTTCACAGACAGATTAATTTTTATGTAAAAGGGGGAATTGTGAAAGTACTTACCAAAAGATTATTGCTATTTTCTACAATAATTTTTTCTGTAGCCGCCATTCAGGTGTCAAAAAATATTTTTGCTGCTCAAGCGACAAGAAATGTTGTATCAAGGCAAGTTCAGGTTAAAACATCACAAGAAGCTCTTGTGCATATACGCAAAATTATTGCCAATGTGCCAAAAGATACTCCCGCTCTGCAAGCATATGAGAGAGAGCAAAGTGATCTGTTAAGCAAATGCGCTAAGGTGTTGTACGATAGTGCGCGTACTCAGATATTAGAAGCGTTGTTAGAAATTGATAATCGCATAACATATTGGCAATACCAAAGAGATCATCAGTGGAAATATTTTGTGAGTAAAAGCCCTTTTAAATGGGTTATGGGTCCAAAGCAGGAAGAAGAGATAGAAAATAATCTTGATCTACTCAAAAGTCATCAAGGGGAGTTGTATGTTCTTTTGGGACAACTTTCGGAGTTAGGAAATCTGTTTACTCAAGGATATAAAGATATTTTCTTGACCGATTATACAAAAGGTTATGAGTGGATAGATAAGCTGCTTGATGTGTTACCGCGCATAAAAACAGATGTAAAAGCAGCAGGTGGTAGTTCGCCATTTGTTGCGCGAGTTAATGCGTTAAAGGCGAAACTTGAAAAAGTGGGTCAATTCAAAAATGATCTTTTAGCAGATATCACAGAAACTGTAATTCCATCGCATTATGCACGCAATTGGTTGAAATATGGGGCATTAATGTTTGCTTTGAATTACGGTTACAATAGGGGTCTTATTGGTCAATTGAGCAGTTCTTTTAATTTTGCCACAACAAACATTAATGAGTATTTTATTAGTCCAGTAAAAGCTATTGGAGAAGACATTTTTTATCCAGGGCAGATTAGTAAAGTTGATTCTACAACAATAGTACCAGCTGCAGCGGGGACACATGACGCTGTATTAGAGTTAACAAAAAACTTTGTACGTGATAATAGTGCTACATATGGCATTGGTGAAGATCAAGCAAATGAAATTGCTATGGGTTTGGATAAAGGTGATTATTCGGGGTATTTAAAGTTTTTAGAAGTAGTAAAAAATAAAGAACAACTGTATCCGCACAGAGTGTTATCATATTTCTCCGGTCTTGGTGAGTACGGAAAGGGAATAGTGCTTTTTGCACAATTATTTGGTGCACAGTCACTTGATGATATTCAAAGATTTGTTTTAAATTTTATTTCTGCTCAGCAAAAACAATATGCTGCTGTGGGCAAGCTTGTTCTCCTTACGCCAGCAATATTTACTGGTTGGCTTGCATATAGTGGTTACCAGAAACTTACTGCACCTGTATTTGGTCCAATACGAAGAGCGTTAGTTGATGTTAATTCTCTTTTTGTTGATCAATCAAAGCAACTTACTGATGAACAATATGGTAAGATGATATATTTACTTTATAACTTAAAAAAACGAGCAGAAAAAGAATTAACACAAAAAAATAATATACGAGCAGATTTTATACATGATCTTGAAAGAATTGAATCAAAAGAATTTAATGTTGCAGCAAAACGTGCAATTGTTGAAGATATGTTTAAAAAATATTCCTTTTTAGGAATAATTCAGAAAAAATAGCGCTTAGCAAAAGATATTTTTCTGTTATTATCAAAATATGATGGCATTGCAAAACGTTGTGTCTTGCGCCATCATATTTTGATTTATGTAAAAAATTTTATACATCTTAGCGTAGCTGAAAGGGCGAAAAATGGCAGCATTTAATCGTGTTATCTTGATCGGTAATTTAACGAGAGATCCTGAATATCGTAATCTTGCTTCTGGACAAGCTGTATGTCGTCTTGGATTGGCAACAAACCGCCAATTCAAAAATAAACAAACAGGTAGCATGGTACAAGAAGTGTGTTACATTGATGTTGATGTGTGGGGTGCACAAGCTGAAAGTTGTCGCCAGTATTTACAAAAAGGTCGTCCTGTTCTTGTTGAAGGTCGTTTAAAGTTAGATTCATGGGATGATCAAGCAGGACAAAAACGTAATAAACATTCTATCGTTGCAGAGCGCGTTGTGTTTTTATCGAACGGTGCTTCTGCTGAAACTTCATTCGGTGCATCGTTAGAAGAAGACTCTTCTTCACCACAACTTAATCCAAACAATCCCGTTGAACGTGATTTGCTTGCGCAATTAGAAAAAGCTCAAACACGAGTTAAAGCGGCAAAGAATGTTAAAAAAGAAGAACCTGCTCCATCAACAGGAGAGATTGATTTTCAAGATGAGCCTCCATTTGAAGACAATCTTCCTTTCTAACTATAACCCATTGGGTTAAAATTATTGCCCCGCTGTAAAAAGCGGGGTTTTATGTTGACAAGATTAAATTCTATCTGAATATCTATTGACACAGGTATTTACTTTTTGTAACAATGAGGGTAGAAAAGGTGGGTTTATAAGGGGGGATGATGATGAAAAAACATAGAGATAATGGTTATGTAAATATTATGCTAATGAATTTTTTCATTCTATGCTCCACTTCGTCTGTTCTCAAGGCTTATCAAGTTAATCTCTCGTTCGATTCACTGTTTCCCATGACATGGTATCAAAAAGGACTTGAAGCGTCGTTACAAGTTTGGCACGAATTGGCAGATGTTTTTAATAAAAATGGTGACGATACTTTGATATCGTGTGACCTTTTATTAGGAAAATTAGCTTTTGCACAATTTTGTGTCAATCGTATGATTTACGAAGGGAATGCACATGTTTCAGAAGATATTGCTTATTTTATAACTGTGTTGCATACATTGCAGCGTTTGCTTGCAATGGTTGTTATTACACCAAAAACGCAAGATTTTGTTGTGTGTGCTGGTGAGATGGTTGTGTCAATTCAAAAGTTGTTATCTAGTTTATAATTTTCAATGTATGATCTTTTTAAGATTCAGATAATCCCCAACGCTAAGTTGGGGATTAATTATTCTTAATTTAAAATCTTAAGTTGAGCTACAAAGACCATGTAATATCAATACCATACGTACCACCAACAACATTGGTATTAAACACCCGCGCTCCTGCAACTTGAAGATTATAAAAAAGACCAATGCGATTACCAACGGTAGAATCCTCTTTGGCAAAGTCATATTCCAGTAAAAAGTTAAGCGTGTGCATATTCCATCCAGCAAGCATCGGATCTGAGTTCATAGTATTGCGATCAAACAGGACAGGGTTTGAGGGCGTCAGGTGGCTTTTTTGTTGCGATGCAAACGAATATGCAGCAGTCGCCGATACGCCATGACCAACATGGTCAGCTTTACAATAAAAACCTGTATTGATGAGTGGGCCCCGGTGATCTGAAACACGTGCGCATGCGAGTTTTATGATACCGCTTTGTTCACAATCTGTTTTAATGCGCATTGCTCGGCTTTTATTAATAAAAAAGAGTGTATTAAGATACCCGCCAATGGTGACCCATTCATAAAATCCTATTGATGCAGTGGTGCAGAGAGGAAATCCCCAATGACCGTTATAACCAGTTGGTAGTGAAAACAGCTTATTTTCGTTGCGTTGTTTGCCAGTAGGAGCAAGAAAGCCGGCCATAAGGGTGAAATCTATAAAATCCAATGTGTTGGTTTCTTGATAATTATGGGTCCAGCCAAGCCATGAAGTTAAATCTCCAACACCAGCGCTTGTTGTTGGGTATACATTAATTCCATAGTTTGCCAAAAGAGGTCTGAGCTCCTGGAGTACTTGTTGCCATACGGGAGTATTTTTATTGGGAACTATGTCATCATCGGGAGAAAGATCAGTGAAAGTGATATCTTTGATTTGTAATCTTCTGACAGGCAAATGGAAGAATAAAAATAACCCTTTAGATAAGTTTTGTGCACAAGAAAGGTTGGATTCTATTATCTTAAAGTGCCCATCTATTGAGAGCGTTGCAAAATTTGTTCGTACAGGCAGCATGTTAAGTTGCGCAAGAAGCTGATTGTACTGGTTATTGGGATCCTGAAAAAGAGTATTTACATTTAAATCTTGAAATGATTGCGTGCCATAGATATCAAAGAGGGGAACAATCGTATTGTGCGCGGATCGGCCTTTTGTTGAGGATCCTCCACCAAGGGTTGCATTGAATGTAGTAAGATAGTCATGTTCCAGACGTGGTTCTAGGAACATGTTTGTGGCGCGATAAAAATGAGGATTATCGAGCGCAAACAGCAACTGAGTCGTTGCTACAATAGCGACAGTAAGGTGAATTTTATATTTCATACAATTATGTCTTTCTGTTATCCAGCTTCATTTTTTTGCGCGCTCATCCTGAACTTGTTGAAGGATCAAGCGCGCTCTGATCCTTTTAACCCAGCTTCCGTTACTTTTCAGCCGGGTACCCAATACCGAGCAAAGCGATGATTGGGTTAAAGTGAGCGCGGGAATGGGCAAAAAATTTAATTTAATGATTTTTATCATATTATAAAAACTTACCACAAAAAGGATCCTTTTTTAAGATGGATTGCTCCACTTTGAGTATTTGTTATACTAAACGTATGTGTTATTTTTTGGAATATTGTAAGTAAGGGGGATTTGTTATTATGAATGACAATGATAAATTTAAGAAATTTTTCGGTTTTGGTGGCGATAGTAACGAGCAAGCAGCAGAAAGTTCTCACGAACCTGTGCTGAGTGAAAAAGAAGCACTAGAAAAGGCGAACGCAACAATCGCAGAATGGACAGATAAATATCTAACGCTGACAGCGGATTTTGAGAATTATAAAAAACGCGTGAGCTCTGAAAGAGCAGATTGGGCAAATGAAGCCCAAAAACGTATCGTTTTAGATCTTTTGACGGTTATAGATAACTTTGAACGTGCACTTGAACAAGAAAAAAAGCGTGAATCGGCAGAAGCTCAAGCATTACTTGCTGGGTTTACGATGATTTACCAGTCGCTCGAAAAACTACTCGTAAAATTTGGCGTGCAAGCAATTACTGATCTTTCTACGTTTAATCCTAAATATCATGAAGCGTTGATGCAAGTTGAATCCGATACGCATAAATCTGGCGAAATTGTTCAGGTTTTGCAAAAAGGATACACTATGCACGATAAAGTTATCCGTCCAGCTACCGTGAGTGTTGCAAAGTAAGTAAATTGTTTTTATATGGTGTTAATTTGAAAGCGGAACAAGATGAAAAAAATAATTTTGATGATAGGTTTATTGGCGCTTGCACCAAATGCTATCAGTTCTGAACGCGGGAATACAGCCGCTATCTACACACCAAAAATTCCTGAAATCCGAATAGTAGGTCAGGGTAAATATGGCAGCAATAAGTTTTCTGTAATGACCAAGTATGTTCCGCAAGCTAACCAGTATTACAGCCAAATTTCGCCTGCAATGGCGGCTACAATTCCATTGTTAAAAGAACAAAAAGAATCAAAAACCGTGCTTTTGCAAGTTGATAACAGAAGTAATCTTTCTAACGTAATGCGTTATATGTTGATACGTCATGATATACGCACTAATGTTGAAGGCGCCAAGCAAAGTATGCTTAATTATTGGTTCCACAGAGCAGGGGGAAGATCTATATATGTATGTGGATACTTTTTCTTTGGACCGTTGGACGAAAAAGGCAAATGGAACAATAAGAGCTTTGGGTGCTTGTAAAGGTGTAGAAATAAGAAGTAATGTGCTTCGTTGTGATCCGTATTTGGTTACTCTTGTTGACGATACTATGAATAGGGCAATGTATGAATTAACGCACCAAGATTTTTCTCCGGCTAGTAAACCGTTATTAGAGATAATGGTTGCTTTGAATGAGCGCTTCAAGAGTAATGGAATAAAAGATGAGTTTCCATATCCTTCAGCAATTAAAGAAATCTTGAATCCATCTGCTGCACTCATTAGTGATGGAGTTGAAAAATCTTATTATCAACTTTTACTGACTCATATTTATCGAAAGATGTATAAATATCGTCAATCTATTTTTGCTGCAGCAATCGCAGCAGCGGTGCTTTTTGTGTGTAGTAAGCTTACACAATAAAAATTGATTTAAAAAAGGGCAGATGTACATCCGCCCTTTAATCCTACCCTTTTAAATAACTTAGAATACCAAACATAAGTTCAACAAAAATTAAAATAATAATTAGTACAGAAAAAAGATCTTCTCGCGTTGTATCAATTTTTTGTTGAAACACTGTTTGCACATCTTCTACAATTCGTAATTTTCTATCAATTCCATCATGCCAGTTTTTCAAATCAAGCTTTTCTACAAGAAGATTGTGTATTTCGGAATAGTACGGTTCGCCTGCAATCTTTATGCTGCTTTCTAAGCGTTCGGTAATTACGGAAATATCTGCTTTTAATTTTCGTAGTTGCCCAACCGGATCACTAAAGAATGTACCAAAGAACGGTAAATATGCACCCCATGATAAGTTGGTTTCTTTGCGTTCGTAAATGGTGTTGATTTGTTGATCAAGAAGGCGGTCAAAAAAGCGTAATTCAAGTTGTTGAATGTTTGCAAATTCAAACAAATCAATAATATCATCATAATCTTCTTCGTACACAAATGCTGCATCAATATCGATAACAATTAAACTACCACGGAAATAACCAATAGCAGAATCTAAGATTTCATTTTTTTGAAACTCTGAAAGTATTTCCGTTTCGAACCTGAGTGTTGAAGCGATAGTGCTGCCGTATTCTTTTTGTAGTTGCGTTAAATCAAGAATTGTTGGTTGTGGATCTACTTGAATAATAACGTATGATGCACTTGTCTGGAAAAATTTTGGTTGAACAATAAAAGGCTCTATTTTTTTATAAATTGCTTTTGCATCAAGGGCACTTTGCTGTTGATATTTGTTAGCAAGTGCATTGCAATTGACGCGAAGATTTTCCAGCGTATCGGTGAATGGAATTTTATATGTTAAAGAAATTGCGCCAAAGCTGTGTATTTTACTGCTAATACAGTATGAATGATTGTGCGGATGTGGAAGTTCAATTGCAAGGGGAACATTGTACTGCTTAAAGTGTTTTGGCAGTTGTAGTGGCATTTTGATGATATTGTGTGATTCTTCAATTTTTTGTAGGTTAATATCTTCGCCAATGTCATACGCCCATAAAATAAGTATGTTTCCCGAAAATATATGATCAGTCTTTTCTCTCTTTGACTCAATATCTGATGTCAGGGGCTGCATGTGCAGGTTTCCTTTCTTTTATAGTGGTTGTTATTATTGAGCATACTTAAGATTATGAGGTTGGGCAAATGGTTAAAAAAAGAGGCGCACCAATCAGGTGCGCCTCTTTTAATACTTACAATATAATGCTTTTACTCATTATATTGACCATCTTCTTCATTTTCATCGTCACTTCCAACCATTCCGTTTCCACCTTGGTTGTTGTTAGCATTTCTATATTGTTGAGCGCTATCAGCAGCACGGTTTGCAGCATCAGCTGATTGTTCTGCGCTATAGGCAGCTTGATTAGCAGCTGATGAAGAACTTGCTGCAGACCCAGCTGCAACTGTTGCACCAACAAGGGCTGTAGTACCAAGCACTGCTGCTCCT